>CAMWJC010000035.1 GCA_947174495.1 uncultured Lachnospiraceae bacterium
GCAGAAGCATCATCATTCCGCCGCCCGCACCCACAAAACCGCAGATGAACCCAACGGCCATTCCGCTGGCAATAGACTGTATAATACGCTTTTTGGCGCTGACCGCCTGCATAGATTCCTTCGTTGTCATAACAGGCTTTACAATGAATTTGATTCCGAGGAGTAATGTCATAAATACGGAGAAGCTGCCCATGGTAGTATTGGGAACGCGGCTTGCGACAAAGCTCCCCACCAATGTAAACAACAGAACTGTCACCATCATTACAAGCCCATTTCGAATATCAAGGTTTTTATTTTTCCCATAGGTATATGCACTTATGGCGCTTGCAAGAACATCGCTTGCAAGCGCAATGCCCACTGCCTCATATGCCGGAAGTCCCAGAAAAGTAATCAACATAGGACTTATTACGGCGGCAGCGCTCATCCCCGCGAATCCCGTTCCGAGTCCGGCTCCAATTCCTGCGATAAAACAGATAATAAATTTAAACATTATTCTACCTCATTTCCCTTCAAACAAGCATTAATATTGCGCAGGATTTGGTCATTATACTGCTTCATACTGTCAATTTCCTCCTGTGAAAAACCATCCAGCATAATAGAAATAAATTTCTCCTGCGCAGCCTGTCCATCACGGATGATATCCATAGCCTTCTCGCATATCCTCAAATGTGCTGTCTTCCGGTTGCTTACCAAATACTCTTTTCTTAAATAACCGCACTGTTCCAGAAGTTTTATGGAAGATGATACTTGAGATTTTGACAGATATCTGACCTCAATAATATCTGTTGCAGTGTCAAAACATGGATTATTGGCTAAAAAGAGAAGGATGTCCAATTCCATCCGGGTAATGTTATGCTTTTCACAGACTCCTTCCACACATTTTGAGTAAAGTGCCTTGATTGCATTTTGGTGTTCCCATGGATTTAATGGAATCATTGCATTCTCCTTTTGTTCTTTTTAGAACTATTTTAAGGCATAAAACTTTTTTGTCAAGTACAAAACTGGAAAAAGGTACTACTCTCTCTCGAAATCTTTTATAAACGCTGATATTCTTTGCGCATCATGGTATCCCTTTTGATACAGCTTCTCCAAAGCATTTTTATCACGTCTAAGGGTATTTATCCCGCAGGTATCATCCGGCGCAATGATCAGCACCCTCCCCTGTCTCGCGTACTCCTGCGCCCGCGCAACGCCCTCATTGTACCTGCTCGCCCGCTCACACAGTTTTTCTGCCGCCAGCGGATATCTTTTTCGGATTCCGGCAGACAAACGTACATCCTGCTTGGAAGTACGGAGTACATGTTCCGGTTTTGTCAGAATCAGGACAACCCGGTCACAGCCAAGCTCAAACGCTTTTTCTACTGGAACAGGATCGCCCAGCGCGCCGTCATAGTAAGGAATTCCGTTGATCTGATAAGGCTTACATGCAAAGGGGATGGATGAAGATGCTTTTAAGATGTCGTAACAATCCTGGCATATGTCTGTTTTATCAAAAAATTGAGCCTGGCCTGTCAGCGCATTTGCGGCAACAACATAAAACTCCATCTGGTTATTTTGGAATGCCACATAATCTAAGGGGTTCTCGCCTCCGCTGTTGCTGAGCGTCCCATAAATATAATCCATATCCACATAGGAGCCTTTCTTAATAAAATTTCCGAGACTCATATACTGCTTCCGAAAGCCATACTCTGTGTAAAAGCAGTAGTTCCGCCCTTTCTGTCCGGCAGCGTAGGAGCATAAATTCGCACTTCCCGCCGATATGCCAATACCAAGATCAAAAGAAATCTCCTGATCCATGCAGTAATCGAACACACCTGCAGCATAGATACCCCGGAAACCTCCGCCTACATCTATAACACCTGTTTTCATGACCAGTTCCCTCTTCCAATAGCCTTTAATAAATCCATAATGCCTCTCTTTTTATTAACAAAAAAGTTCTGCTTCTTTTCTCTCGCTGCAGGCCTTTTTGATTGCCAGTGAGGCGGCGGATACCATCGCTCCGTTTACCTTACGTGCAGACCGGGGACACCCGGTAACACACCGCATACAGGAAATACACTTTTTAGAATCTGCTGTTTTCAAGCTGTCCCTGCTGATTGCCTGTGCCGGGCAGTTCTTGGCACATAAGCCGCAGCTGACGCATTCTTTTGTTGCTTTTGGGACAAGACCTGCTCCTCCTGCCTTCCTGTAAGGCCGATTGCCCGGTACTTCAAACTCGGACGCTGACAGCTCATCATCCATAAATTTCCTGTAAATCTTTTTTGCAAATCCACGCAGCATTTCCACATCCTTTTCATCCGGTCTCCCAGCGGCGTACTGATGTATAATGGAATGTTCTGCTACCGCAGAAATAGCAGCTATGACACGGAAGCCGCATCTTTCCACTATGTCCCGCAGCTCAACGAGAGTATCTTCATATGCACGGTTTCCATATACACATACAATCACGCATCTTGCCTGGTTACCGTTTATTTTCATAAGTCTTTTTGCGGCAAGCTCCGGGACACGGCCTCCATAGGAAGGCACCGCGATCAGCACCGCATCTCCCTGTCCTAAATCAATCTTTGAACAGTCCGTTTTTGCATCTGATAAGTCAATGCGGGTAACCTGCCCTTCCCATTCCCCTGAGATAATGTCAGCAACTTTCCCTGTTCCGCCTGTCGGGCTAAAAGTAATCTGTACCAATGCCATATCCTCCTGTAATTTTTAATCTTACAACTAATCCAGTATAACAGCCAGCAGGTGTAATGTCAAGATTTACACCATTGGACTTTTATGTTAAAATATCTATATTATCAAAAGGAGAATACTTATCATGCATATCAGCACGAAATGCTCTATTGCTATCCATTGCCTTATTTTTATCAGCGAATATGGAGAAACTCAAAAAGTTACCAGCGAACTGCTGTCACTTTCCACCGGGACCAATCCTGTCACTATCCGGAATATTATCAGTGCATTAAAAAAAGAAGGAATACTCTCTGTAAAATTTGGCACAGGCGGTACAAAGCTCAACTGCCCTTTGAATGAGATCACATTGTACCGGATATGTAATGCGTTAGAACCGAATTTTCTCAATAAATTAATTGGAATCCATCCAATGCCTTCTCCCCTGTGTCCGGTAGGAAAGAACATCCACAGCGTTTTAAATTCCTCCTATGCAAAAATCCATGAAGATCTGCGCAGCAGTCTGCAAAGCATCTCCATGGATGAGATTATGGATAATTACAACAATCTTTAAAAGTCTGTTTCGACTTTGAATTAAAATAGAATATCCCCCGGCAATGGTCAAAACGAAACGATAAGCTGCATTTTAAATCTTTCTTCACCGTATACAGCATGCGGAATATCCTTCGGCATGATCAGCGTTTCCCCTTCATTTAGGAAAAAGACTTCACCGCCAACGGTAAAACGTCCGGTTCCTTCCAGGACAGTTACCATCGCATCTCCGCCTGCAGCGTGAGTGGATATTTCTTCCCCTTTGTCAAATGAAAAAATTGTCATGCTGACTTTATCATTCTGCACAAGCGTCTTACTGACCACCTGGCCGGGCTGGTATTCAATCTGGGCTTTCAACTGTAACTTTATTTGCTTTTCAATGTTTTTGTACATAATACAGTTCCTTTCCTAATTATCAAGAATTTTTCCGTCAATGGATATGGTTATGGTCTGCCATGGAATAAGCTTCCCGCTCTTCTGTAAGGCTTTCTTTACGGCCATCTCAAGTCCTCCGCAGCAGGGAACTTCCATCCGCAGGATAGTAACGCCTTCTATACCATTATTCTTTATTATTTGAGTCAGCTTTTCGCTGTAATCAATAGAATCAAGTTTTGGACATCCAATCAGCGTGATTTTACCTTTCATAAAGTCCTCGTGGATATTTGCATAAGCGTATGCCGTACAGTCAGCCGCAATCAGCAGCTTTGCCCCATTAAAATAAGGAGCATTCACAGGGGCCAACTTAATTTGGCAGGGCCACTGACCGAGCTGTGAAACTCCTGCCGATGTACGGGAAGAAGGAATGTCCTGTCCCTTTATCTTCTTTTGTTTGGCAGCAAGAACAGCAGCCTCATCGTATGCAGGTGCTTCCCGTTCTTCAAAGCTAATGGCGCCGGCAGGACACTCCGGCAGGCAGTCGCCCAGACCATCACAGTAATCCTCGCGGGTAAGTACTGCTTTACCGTGGGTGATTTCAATCGCCCCTTCGTGGCAGGCAGCAGCACACGCACCGCATCCGTTGCACCTGCTCTCATCAATTTTAATAATCTTCCTGATCATTTTGTACTCCTCCTGACCTGATATCGCGTTCTATCTTTTCTGCTTCACTCAAAAGCCCAAGCAGTTCTGACTCGTCTATATCATAGCTCACATACGAAAGGGCTTTGTAGAAAAACCCGCTGTCCGTGTATGGGATTATTCCGGTTTCCTGGTTACTGTAGGCATATGCCGCCAGTTTCTGAAGCTTTTCCAGTATCCGCAGCTTCACCTTGCGGATTGCATCGTCAGCTTCATAAATCCGGCGCATATCATAATCTGATGTATTTCCGCATGGAGCCATACACGCAGCACAGCCGGGAGCTATGGAATTTTTCTCCGAATAAATATCGTTTACAATTCCCTGGAGCGCCTTGTCATCATATTCCGGGCAGAGTAACGGGAAAGCCAGGGCTTTTATCACCAGACTATCTGTGTCAGCCGTTTTGGGATTGTTGTTGCAGGCACCGACCAGCCCGATCAATGCACTTATAATTCTATCTTCTCTCAAAGTGAACCCTCCTTGACCTTATGTTTCTGATTATACTATAATATTTTTGGGTAGTATGTGGTTTCATACCTGCCTCCCTTTGCGACCTCCTTGATACATATTTTCCATCAATCCATATGTTGGGGATCAATATCAGCTACCCTGCGAATTTCCTCATAAGGCACATGACAGTATCCACCTGGATTTTTGTCCAAATACTTTTGATGATATTCCTCAGCATCATAAAAATGCTGTAGAGGACAAACTTCCACCACAACTTTCCCCTCCGTATGATCCTGCAGCTCTTTTAATGACATCTGTACAACAGCTGCGTCCTCATCATCTGTATAATATACACCTGTACGATACTGATGCCCGATATCTTCCCCCTGCCTGTCCTGCAAGGTTGGATCAATAATCTTATAAAATAACTTCAGCAAAATCTTCAGTGGTAACCTTTCAGGATCATACGTCACTCTTACTGTCTCTGCATGTCCTGTGTTCTCATTCTTCACCTGCTCATACGTTGGTGCTATGGTATTTCCATTTGCAAATCCCACCTTGGTTGACGTTACTCCTTTTATCTGTGAAACATACTTCTCTACGCCCCAATAACAACCGCCTGCCAGGTAAATCTCTTTCTCCTTCATCTCACTGCTCCTTTATGTTAGTTCTGATTCCATAAAGCTTGCCAGAATGACGGCAAATTCCTCCAGCCCGACAACATCCTCATGATCAAAGCGAGCTGGCTCCGGGCTGTCAATATCAATCACACCCACCACCTCGTTGTGAACAAAAATTGGCGTCACAATCTCTGAATTAGTGGCAAGGTCACAGGCGATATGATTACAACAGACATGCACATCTGCCACCAGCTGGGTTTTGCGTTCCTGTACCGCAGTACCACAAACCCCGGTTCCCACAGCAATTTCAGCTACGGCAGGCTTGCCTTGAAAAGGCCCCAGCACCAACCGCGCCTTTTTTAATAAATAAAAACCTGCCCAATTGACGCTTTTCAGCTGCAATTTCAACAAAGCCGCCGCATTAGCAAGCACTGCACCAAAGTCAGATGTTTCCGCTCCGATCAGACGCAGCTGCTCGTGCAGATAAGCGTATAACAGTGATTTATTTTCAAATTCTTTATAATCTAAATCCATTTCTATCTCCCCTCTTAAAGATGTTTCTATTGTTGAAACAGATACGATACAATATCTGTCTGCTACAGATTTCTTTTCATATCATAATATCCGGTTAAGACTGCCCACACATATGCGCAGGTTTTGGGTATCATAAGCATACCAAGCATAGGAACTGCATCTGCAAAAAGCACTACCGGAATATAAAATCCGAAGCTTAACACAATCGCCAGCCACATAAACCGGAATGCCCAATCGTTTGTTTCGTGTGCCTTTTGGTAAAAGAGAACAATTATAAGCACCCCAAGCAATACAAACGGAATATTTCTGTATATCCCCCATGACAACGGCGCATCCGCAGATGTCCATTCATTTTGCGGGAACAGACACAGAACAATCCTTGAAGCAGCCAGCAGGCAAATACAGGCATTCAAACCGGTTCCGCTCTGTACATGGTAACGAATCCGCCATACATAATAGAGCAGCACATAGAACACTGTCATAGTGACCGAAGTAACCAGTTTTCCAACACCAAGCGCCGCTGTGAAGTTCTCCAAGCCGGTCGTGCATAGTGCATAGGCACGAGGAAGAAGATGGAATGCATCGCCGGTTCCAAGAATGACTGCCATCACCCCAAATAAAAAGTATTGCTTTTCTTTGCGCCCTTTGATCATCATTCTGATCCCAACGGTAATAACAAGAGTTAAATACACAATATCAAACAGTGTTTCCATAATTGCCTGCATAATCATCTCTCCTTCTTTTCCACTCTCATTTGTTCCTTTACAACGGATTTCTTATCTACTAAAATTATACGAAGGAAAAAAGCACACGTCAATTACTGAGAAAAAGATGAGTAAGGAAGATCTAGCTGATCCAGTCAATGAAATTCCGCAATTTAGCCTCCAAATTTTTACATCATCGTATCATCCCTAAGAACCTCTGCCAGACTGATTTTGCGTACATTCCGCCATGCAAGATAGTATGCCAGCGCCACAAAGCTCAAAATGGCCAGCATGAAAAGAATAATTGGAATTAACGGCATCTCCGTCATGAATTCTCCTATTCCAACATAACTTAACTTCAGCATATACCCTACTGCCACGATTGCCAGAGGAAGAGTAAGCAAAATAGGACGCCCAGCCAAAACCATTGCCTCTATGCAAAACATCTTTCTGATATCTTCAGACGTTAGACCAACTGACATATACCTGGCAAATTCCCGTTTCCTTTGACGCACAAATCCCAGTGTATTCGAAAACACATTGCCAATCCCTATTATTGCAAGCAGAACACAGAAACCGCCGAAGACATCCTTTATTCCCTGAATCTGTTTGTTATTTGTTTCATATTCCTGAATACGGTTTTCATATTCTATGTTGTATTTCTCATTGATAAGCTGAACTATCTCCCCCTGCAGCGTAACCAGTTCTTCCAATGTCACATTTTCTCCACCCCGGATACAGATGTAACTGTCTTCCGCCGTTTCTCCTATCTGTCCTTTTATCTCTTTCCATAAAGATACTGGGATAAAATGCACCAACTCATAATAGTCAAGCGTTGCATATTCCTCCCTTAATTCAGGAACCGCTTCTGTATAAGACAGTATCGGTATCTCTGCTGTCATTTCTTCATTACCAGACTGCCTTAATACACTTGTGGCATTTTCTCCTTTTAGATAAGGCATAAAATCAGGATGTCTGAAATCAGGATTTGTCACATCACGAATCCGGTTTAATATCACTGCACCGTCAAGTCGCGGCGTAATGCCTATTTGCTCACAATAAGCGGAAAAACTGTTATCATCCAGTACAACAATCGGAGCATTTACCAGCCATCCTCCGGGGACCTGCGTTACATAGTTACCTGAAGCCCCGGAAAATCCGCCAAAGGATTTCATATCTTCACTCAATTCTTCCTCTGCAATGGTCCTCTTTGCTGCTGCCTTCTGATATACAATGGCACTTTCCACCCCGGTAAGTTCCTGAACAGCCTCTGCTTTTTCAAATATCTCTACTTGCGCCTCCTTAATGGTAACCATTACATCCCATACTTCCTGATACCGTTCAAAATAAGTTTCCCTTGTGCTGATCCCGGAAAGGGAAAAGAAACACTGCATGACCGCAAATGCCATGAATGAAAATATAAGCGATAGAGATGCTGTCCGTAAGGCTTTTCTCTGCGCTTTTAATGCATTACCCGCCAACTCTCCCTCCACACCAAATAATCGAGCGAGTAAAAAAGAGTTCTTCCTGCGCTTTAACTGTAATTCGCCGGTATTTTTGATTGCTTCCAGCGGTGTCAGCCTGCTTAATTTTCTAGCCGGCAGCCATGCGGAAATCCATATGGTCAGCACTGTTATAAGCAATGTCACTAGCAAAACCAGCGGATGATAGCCAGGTACTGCTTTATGCCTTCCCGGAATATCGCTTTCAAGCCAAGTATTGGATAACTGCGTCAGTCCCATACTCCCTGCAATACCAAGCAAATTTCCCACCACTATCGGCACAGTACAAAGAACGGCCGCTTCCTGCAAAAGACATATCCGGATCTGCTTTGGTGTAGCTCCGATACTCGAAAATATTCCAAACTGATGAATTCTTGCATTCATGGATACCGCAAAAGAATTATGGATAATGATGATCAACGAGAACGATGCTGCCAGCATTATCAGAATAAACATCGGAAACAACAGCCTTGGAGCCGTATCTCCTTCGCCACGGATCAAATACATTGCCAGAAGCTCATAGTTATAAACAATTTTTTCCGGCCAAATCCCAATCTGTTCCGCAATATGGGGAGTATCAGAAAAAACAAACTGATAATCATCAAAATAAATATCTATTGTTGTTTCCACCCCCTCATATCCTTTTTTATTCACTACTACATCTTCAACATTAGCAAAATTTTTTATGACTTCTATATCCTCTCTGGCAAGTTCTCCAATAATCCGGCTCTGCCATCCGCCTTCCTCCTGTTCAATCCTCTCAACCTCATATTTCCATGCATTATAAAACAAACTGCATAATAAAGATAAAAGCAGGGCTGAAATAAATGCTGCGATCATAACAGACAAGCCAGCGGAACGGTTGTTTTTAATATAACCTGATGAATAATCTTTCCACATATCCATTACCTCCTCCGCTCGTCGCTTATAATACGCCCATCTTCAACAGTAATAATACGCTCTGCCTCCAGAGCCACTTTTTCATCGTGAGTAATCAGCAAAATTGTCTGCTCCAGATTACGGTTAGAGAGCTTCAGCATGTCAATAATTTCTTTAGAATTTTTCTGATCCAGATTTCCGGTTGGCTCGTCCGCCAGAAGCAAAGCCGGACGATAAATCAATGAACGTGCAATCGCCACCCTTTGCTGCTGACCGCCGGATAACTGGTTCGGCAAGGCTTCAAGCCTCTGCGCAATGCCAAGCGAACTGACAACCTTCTCAAAATATTCCTGATTAGGTTTTTTCTTGTCGAGGGCAAGTGGCATGAGGATATTTTTCCGCACTGTGAGGGTAGGAATCAGATTATAAAACTGATATACCAGCCCAACCTTTCTACGCCGGAAAATCGCCGCCTGTGTCTGGTTTAGCTTAGAAAGGTCGATTCCGTCTATAATAACTTTTCCACCTGTAGGCTTATCCACACTGCCAAGAATATGCAGCAGAGTGGACTTGCCGGAACCGGATGCTCCGATAATCGCCACAAATTCCCCTTTGCTGACTGACAAGTCAATCCCGTCCAGCGCTGCTACCTGATTGCTGCCAGATCCATATATCTTCCTGACTCCCTCACATTTCAAAATCTCCATTCCAAATTTCTCCTTTCGTCTACATTACTCTGTACCTTTCGGGCATAAAACAATATGCACTTTTGGTGTTTCCTGTCCTCTGTGAGGACTGATCCTCACAGCTCTTACAATTAGCAGTATAGCAAGCGAAAGTTACAGCTCAGTGACTGTAGAAGCGAATTTCAAAAAAAGCGCCGCCACCAGACTTATTTTGAGCCCGTATGGTTCCGTTCTGGCGCTCAACAATTTCTTTTGTCAGGGACAAGCCTATTCCGATACCACCCTCTCTAGCATTCTGTCCACGATAGAACCGTTCAAAGAGATGCGGAATATCTTCTTTTGCAAACCCTTCTCCGTCATCCCATATCAAAATTTCTGTATATAGCGGATTCTGTGCATAAGAACAATGGATTGTTTCCCCATGACTATGCTCCATACAATTTTTCATCAGGTTCATTATTGCCTCCATAGTCCAGTCCAAATCTGCAATAACCGGCATTTCACCCAACTCAGGTATATCAATGGAAGTATCGGAGCTGGCAAACAATTCCTGCAGATTATCTGCTGCAAGGACAAGAAGGGTAAAGACATCTACCTCCTCCTTTTGTAAATGTAATGTTCCGGCATCAATCCGCGATAAAACCAACAAGGCTTCCTCCAAATGAGTCAGGCGCGAAAGTTGTTTTTCTACCTGAACCAAATGCTTACTTCCGGAATCCTGTTTCATCATCTGAACAGACAAGGAAATAGCAGTAATCGGCGTTTTAATCTGATGCGCAATATTAGACAGATTTTCTGCAAAATCATTCTTTGCCTGCACCGCCGAATCCTTCGTCTGATAGAGAAATGTCACTGTCTTATAGATTTCATCTTCCAGTTTGGAAAAATCATCCTCACCGGAAGTGGAGAGAATGACCGCCTTTCCGGTGTTTACCTGTTCCAGATACTCTGCTAATGCCCGGATACGTATAGTTTCCATTTTATTCCGATACAAAAAAGTACAAAAGAAAAGTGAAATCCCCATCATAAAACCCATTACCATAAATAGAACGTTTTGCCCATAAGCGAGCCCTGAAAAATCAGATATATGGTATCCCAATGCGGTTAAAATATCATTTTCCGTGGCACTGTCAGGATTTCCACTTGTATATTCCTTTAACGCCGCAGAAATTATTTTTTTTGCTTCGGGTTCCTGTTCTGCCACTTTGCCGCAGACCTCATTTAACAGGTCAAACTGAAGCTTACTGTATCGGTAAGAAACAAACAAGATAGAAACAGCGGCAGTTATCAGACTTACGGATAATACAAATCCAAAAGTAACTAAAATATTTCTTTTTCCGCTCATATGGTATCCTCCATGCGATAGCCCACACTTCTGACTGTTTTCAGACATTCCGGCTGATAAAGCTTATCCCGCAATCTTTTCATGGTAACTGTTAAAGTATTATTGTTCACATAGTTTCCATTTGCATCCCATATCCGCTCCAGTATTTTTTCTCTGGTAACCGTCTTCCCTTTGTTTTGCATCAAATACAAAAGCAGCTGATATTCCATTGCGCTTAACGCTATTTCCTCAGAATGACAGGAAACTGTATGGCGGTTTTGGTCAATCATAATTCCATCACAGGAAAGATATTGTTCTGCTACATTACCAGTTCTACGCAGTAATGCCAAAATCCGTGAATACAGTACCTCTAACGCGAAAGGCTTCACAACATAATCATCTGCACCGCTTTTAAAACCCGAAACAATATCCGCACTATCTCCACGAACGGTTAGAAAAATAATGGGCAATTCTTTCCAATTACTGCGAATCCACTGACACAAATTGTCTCCGTGACCGTCCGGCATATTCCAGTCTAGTAAAACAAACGTTGGAACATGTTCTTTTAACGCTTGTCTTGCCTGCGTGAGCGTTACACAGATTGTTACCTTAAAGTTCTTCTGTTCCAGATATTCTTTCACAGAAAAAGCAATATTAGGGTCATCTTCGATATAATATAAATCAACCATAGCAAACTTCCTCCAGTTTGTATTATAGCAGTCATAAGTGACAGTTTAATGACTGCCTTCATAAAAATTCCCACGACAAAAAAGAAGCCCTATTTCTAAGGCTTCTTTCCATGCAGGAAAAGAGACTTGAACTCTCATGGTATTGCTACCACACGGACCTGAACCGTGCGCGTCTGCCAATTCCGCCATTCCTGCGAACAAATGTTATTTTATCTTTTTTTTCTTCTCCTGTCAACTGTTTTTATCATTTTTTTTAATATCAGATTTGGTGTTAAGATTATTAATTCGTATAATACTTTGCCTGCGCATTCCAAAGCTGCGCATACTTTCCGTCCTGCTTTGCAAGCAGCTCTTCATGGCTTCCCTGCTGAATCATTTCTCCATTATGGAAAACCAATATCTTATCACAGAACCGGCAGGAAGACAGTCTGTGGCTGATATAGACGGCCGTCCGGTCCCCCACAATCTCATTAAATTTTGAATAAATCTCATATTCCGCTACCGGATCAAGGGCTGCCGTGGGCTCATCTAAGATAATGAAGGGCGCATCCCTGTATAAGCTTCTTGCTATGGCAATCTTCTGTCCTTCCCCGCCGGAAACCCAGATTCCGTCCTCCTCAAAGTCTTTTCCGATATTGGTATCAAGTCCCTTAGGAAATTTCTCTTCTATTTCCGTAAATCCTGCTTTTTGCAGGCAGTCCAGTACCCTCTTGGCGTCAAAATTTTCTCCTGCCGCCACATTTTGGGCAAGGGATAAGGACAATAGCTGAAAATCCTGGAACACTACGGAAAATACCGACATATATTCCCTGTAGTTGTACTTGCGGATATCAATTCCGTTTAACAGAATCACCCCTTCCGTGGGGTCATACAACCGGCACAGCAGCTTAATAAAAGTAGTTTTTCCCGAACCGTTCTGCCCCACCACTGCCATGCGCTTTCCAACCTGAAATTTTAACGACACATGGCGTAGTGCATAGTCTTCCGCTCCCGGATACCGAAAACTTACATTCCGGAATTCAATTTCGTAATTTCGGTCCACTCTTTTTTCTACTGTCAGGCTGCCCTGATACATATCATTAGGAATATCCAAAAACCAAAAGACTCCCCTTAAATAATACGCATTTCCTCCTGCCTCTGCCGCTAACTTAAAAATTCCAGTAACTGCGCTGGACAATGTTGTGACCGCCCCTACATATTGAGTAATCATCCCCACATCAAAGGCTCCTGCCCATGCTTTCAGGCATACATACAGATAAACAATACCCATAAGAAGACTGGGCAGCACCGTCTGGACCGCTGTTAAAATGCCGGCAATTCCCTTTGCCAGCTTTGCAAAATAGGATTTCGTATCAAAATAATGGTTAGCTGTAAATAGATTGATACAGCTATCCTCCTGTTGGTACATGCGGATATCCAAATCCCGTTTCCTGTTAAATGCAAACTCATGCATAAAAAAGAAAATACGATTTCCCAGCTTTGCGCTCTCCGCACATTGATTTTGCCGATCCTGAAGCACCTTTTCTAATGACGAATTGACTGCTGCCGTACCCACCATACAACCCAGCAGAATTAAGGGACAGATCGGGTGATTTAAAAAAGTCAGGCCGCCTGTCATTTCAGAGATTTTAACAGAAAATAGAGTTACCGATAGTGCAATCCCGCCAATCAATTTAAATAATTCTACTAAAAACCGCTCATACTGCCAGAATACCCTGTTCATTCCGTGTCCGCCCCAGTTTTCAGACTGCTCCACCCATGCCAGCTTTTCGTAGGTACGCGCGTCATCCACAGCGCTATAATCCATGGACAGAATCTTTTTGGTATAGATAGAAGGCAGACAGTTCCATTGAACTGCCGCATAAGTTTCTTTTGCCCGAAACAATACCACCCTAAGCAGCGACAACGCTGCCGTAACAGTTAAGATGATCACGACCCATTTTATCAGTTCTGCCCTGCGTCCTGCTCCCGCAAGTTCATTTAGGAGTCTTGCGGTAAAGTAAAGCGCAAAGCAGGGACTGCCTGCCGTTATCAATGCATGAAGTCCTGTATAAAGAAACTGTTTCGGATATTCGCGGCACCAAAGTAATACCGCACGTTTATAAAGTATAAATGTCTCCTTGAAAGAGCAGGTTCCACTGCCGGGCTTATCAGCCGAAGGCTTCTTTTCTTTCCGCATCTGTTTTCACTCCTTCCTGATAATACTTGCTTTGAATCTCAAAAAGTTCCGCATAACGTCCGCCTTTCTCCATAAGCTCCTGATGAGTTCCCTCCTGCAAGACTTTTCCGTTCTCGATCAAAATGACTCTGTCACAGAATCTGGTGGAGGCAAGTCTGTGGGAAATATAAATAGAAGTCCGCCCTCTGGTAAGCTCCTGATATCGGTTATAAATATCGCTTTCCGCTATGGCATCCAACGCTGCCGTAGGCTCATCCAGCACGATGATCGGACTATCCCTATATAAAAGCCTTGCCAGCATCAGACGCTGCATTTCGCCGCCTGACAGCTCTACCGCATCATTAAATACGGTCTTATCCAATAGACTATCAAGGCCATCCGGAAGACTGTTGATCTTTTCCGTAAGACCTGCCTTTTCTATACAATCAAGCGCCTTCTCACGATCAGCTCCCTGTACAGTCTGGGAAATATTTAGCAGGATACTTCCCGCCAAAATAGAAAAGTTTTGAAATACCCCTGCAAACAACTGATAGTATTCCCTTCGGTTAAATTCCTTCACATTAATGCCATTTATCAGCACTTCCCCCTGGTCAGGATCATAAAACCCGCAAATTAGCTTCACCAATGTGGTCTTTCCCGCACCGTTTAATCCTACCACTGCCAATTTCTCCCCTGCCGGAATGATCAGATTCAAATGCTCAAAAATGGGATTTTCCGATTCCGGGTAACAAAAGGTTACATCTCTAAGTTCAATGGTATAACCCATCCCTTCCTGAATCTGAGGCACTATCCCGTCTTCCATCCGGAACAATTCTTCCTGATCTAAAAATTCTCTTAAAGTAGACAATTCCAGGCTTTGCCTGTGTAAAACAGTAAAATTGGTCAGTATTCGGCTGATCCACTCCGTAAAACCACCTACAGCAGTAAATAAAAGCAAAAACCGGGATACCTCCAACTCTCCTTGTAACATCATCGCAAGCAAATATCCATAAGCAACACCGTTCCGCAAAATGGCAAGCAAAATATCAACGATATCCGCCAGGAAGTATTTTCTTTGTCCTTTTCCTGAAAATTCCCATAAAAGGCGCTGATACTTTTCAATTAAATCCCCAAGCCATGCTTCCATCCCAAAGATTCTGATATCTTTTGCAAACAGGCGGTCTTTCCCCTTTCCCATGGTATAATAAAACTTTTTTAACAGCTCTGCCTTTTCTTCTCTGTGCCGGTATTCCCAGCCGCCAATATAATTAGTAACCCAATATCCGCAAATTGTGGTAGCCAGGGTAACTAAAATCAAAAACAGGCTGACATCCTTTAGCAGAAACAGGTAAATGACAAATCCCATAACGCTTTTCATAATTTCGCAAAGAGTTTCCCAGACAGCCTCTCCTGCCTGGTCATTGCCGCCTAAAGGCTCCCAGGATTTTGCCTGTTTGCTCTGGATCTTTGGATCCTCCATAAGTGGATAGGAATAACTCGCACTTCTTTTAACTAAGCGGACAATCAGTCCCAAACGAACCTGAATTCTGCCCGTATGCACATTCATTTCAATATATGCAGCAAATGCACGTAGCAATAGGATCCCCACGGTAAAGCTTCCAATCAGAATCAGCAATTCTGAAAGCCTTACGTGATGCTGAATCTCTGAAAGCAGCACCGGTGTTACAAACAATTCAAGCAAAGAAATCCCTACCGCCACAACAGCCTGAAGCACCACCAGAAAAAGAACAGAAGGGACATTACACGCTGCCTCTTTTATCATAAACAATACGTTGTTTCCCATACTGTATTTCTTTTCACTTACTTTTTGCATTCCCTTTCATCTCCTTCCACCAATACTCTAACATAAAAGAAAAAGGACACACGATTCCGGGGACGAAATGTGTATCCTTGGTGACAAACAGCAGGTATCTCTTATTGCGGCAGGAGAATCTCCGTGGTAAACGCGCCCTCCTCACTGTTCCGGCTCAAATACCCCTGATATTTCTCCACAATCGTATCAATGCGGACCAGTCCATAACCATGATCTGAACCTTTGGAGGATGAAAACCTTCCCTGCTCCTTTTTCAGTTTTTTACCCGCTGTCCGATTAGTAAAGGACATGTAAAGCTGCGTATTCTTCATGTCCATATAAACCCGGATCATCCTCTCTTCTTCAGGAAGCTCCATACTTGCTTCAATGGCATTGTCAAACAGATTTCCAATGATGATGCAAAGATCAATCTCCGCCGTGGTAAGCGCCACCGGCACGCTGGCGTCTGCAATCACTTGAATCCCCTTGGATTTTGCCAGAGATATCTTGCTGTTTAGGATCACATCCGTCATTTGATTTCCGGTCTTTATCACCATATCCACAGTATTCAAATCTTCATCCAGCTCATCCAGATACTTTTTTAGTGCTTCCAGATCTCCCATTGCCGCAAAGCTTTTTAACACCTGAATATGATTGCGGTAATCATGCCGCCAGCCCCGGATCTGCCGGTACATATTTTCCACCTCGGCATAATGGGTTGCAAGCAAATCTCCCTGATATCCTGCAATCCGCTTATCCATTTGTTTATTTAACCCAAACATATCTGCCTCCTAAAAACAGCTGATAAATGCCTGATTGATCTTGTCATAAAGCCCCCTCGCCAGAGGAATAACCGTTTCATCCTTTAAGACCACAGTGCTTTTGGTGATTTTCTTCACAAAGCCAAGATTAACAATATAAGATCGATGTGTCTGAAAAAACCGCTCATCCAAGTCCTTTCCCATTTCTCTGAGCGTCCGTTTCATACTGTAATCTTCCTTTCCATGGATAGTAACATAATTTTTCTGAACTTCCATATAACGAATCTCATACAACGGCACCCGCATCGTCTCCCCGGCGTTTTGCATCAGCAATGCCTTTTCCTGCATTCCAATCCGCTCAACTGCCCGGCAGAGCACCTCTTCTAATTTTTCCTTCTTTACCGGTTTTAACAGATAATGGAGCGCTTCCACATCATATCCTTCCGAAATATACTCCATATATCCTGTAATAAACACAATCTGGATACTTTTGTTCTGGTCCCGGACCTTCTTTGCCAGTTCCACTCCGCTCATTTCACCCATTTCAATATCCAGAAAAAGAGCGTCAAAGTTCTTTTCTTCTTCATAAGCAAAAAGAAAACTTTCCGCCGAAGGAAATTCCCTGATATCCACTTCCAAATGCTGCTTTTGGCCCCACTCAATGATCATATTTTTTATATAAATAAGGTCTGCCGGCTCATCGTCACATATTGCAAATCGGTACATATCCTTGTCTTCTTTCCTGCTAAATGTATTATATCCATCTTACTAAAATTTACTTTCCGTCAGAATAACATAAGATGCCGGGGATTGCAATGAAACTATTTAAATTAACGTTTAGCTGGGGTATGCATATGCAGAACATCCGCTCAGATGAAAAGAAAGCCTCTCGTCAACACGCTCGATAAAGCGTTCGCGAATTGTTTCCTCAAGGATTTCTTTTCATCTGAGCTGGGTTATCGAATAACGCAAAGCCCAACTGAGAACTTCACTAAGGTCAAATGTTTCACACCTCTGCCAGATAGTCGGAAAGTGGATTATGCGGCTATAGTGGAGGCATTAGCTAGTTTTCCGTTAGCCAATAACTTAACCCGGATAGAATCAAATTCTAAAGGAGCCAATTCGCGAACGCTTTATCGAGCGTGGCGACGTAGAATTTGATTCTATCCGGGTTTTCATATTTCTATTTGAAACTCAGCTAAACGTTAATTTATGTGACGCCCGGAAAGCAGATTCAACTGCTCAAACTGCTTCTTCAAAATACCTGTCGCCCAATGATACATATCCATCGTATCATACTTCCGATATTCACATTCCAGTGACGCAAGGATCATCTGATAAACATCATACCACAAAGCCCTGCGATACTCGTTTTCCGTAAGGTGTTCCTTCCCATATCCCTTCCGAAACCACACATTATCCTCATGAATACGAAAATTTACTTCCAGCAACGGATCTGCCCAGAGGCATCGCTCCCAGTCAATGATCCCCGTCACTTTTCCGTCTTTCACAAATATATTTCCATCCCAACAATCCCAATGTACCAGATATGGCTTTGTCACTTCCTCAAAAGCAGATCTGTCCCTTTCCAAGCACTGCCATAGATTCTCTATCGGTATCATTAAATCCACATGTCCCGAAACAGCATCCTGCACTCCGGCTTCCAGCATCTTCTTAAACACCGGAAACCATTCCCTTCCCTGAAATTCCGGCTGTCCCGGATACCCAAAACAAGGGCAGTCTATTTCATTGACCTGCCGGATGATCCGGCCGGTTTCCAGATAAATGCGCTGAACCTGTTCCTTGTCCAAAGCTTCCTTCATCACGCTTAAACTTTCTCCTGGAATCATCTCCATAAAAAAGTATGGTGATTTGCAAATCTGGCAGCTGCTATCATAGCCAAGTACCTTGGGAGTCGGAATACCATATACACCCTCCACCATTTTCATGGCTTCCACTTCACTTTCCATGATATTCTTTTCACATGTCATGATCCGTGTTTCTTTTGAGGGAGCCACCTTCAAAATTACTTTCTTCCCATTGCTAAGGCAGATTTTGTATGCCACATTGAAATACCCCTCTGTCAGCTCCTCAACGTCCGATATGACAGATGGTGCAAAAAACTTTGCAACCATCTGTTCCAGTATCTGTCTATCCTGTCTGTTCTTTGTTAAACTTTCCACGATTGCATCTCCTTTTTTAACCCTCATTATAGACCTTTCGCTTCAAGCACTCTATCCCCCGATTTTGGACATTATCTATATTTATTTTACTTATATCTGCCATTGCGGTACTCAGTTGGGGACATACCAAATTTCTGGCGGATTCCCTGATAAATCGGTGTTGAATTGCGATACCCTACCATATGGGCGATTTCCTCTACCGTGTCTTCTGTGCTTGCCAACAGCATAATCGCTTTTTCCAAACGGCATTCCTTTACCAATTCCAAAAAGTTTATCCGGCAATTCTCCCGAATCATCCTGCTTAAGTAACTGGGATTATAGGAAAACACATAAGCCAGTTCCTCCAATGTGACGGTTGCGCTGTTTTCATAAATATATTCTGTTATTTTACCCACATCCAAAGAACCTTGTGACATCTTAAATTTACAACTGTTACCTTTCCGATTCTCACGCTCCACCCATATCAATAAAAGCTGCAAATAACTCTTGATAGCAATCTCATCATATTGCTGATTCAGATAATATTCCATCATCAGCTTTTCTATAAACAGCTTTTCCTCTCCTATACAGCCCGAATAATGCAGATAATGGTAGTCTTCATTTCTACAGGACTTAGCACTAATCCAAAAATCAGCCATTTCACTGTTTTTATCCAAGCTCTGAACAAATTCATGTGATATCAAGTCAGCAGGAATGATAAGCTTAATCAAAACTGCCTCTTTGTCCTTCTGCAACAGTCCATGCACCACATTCTGATTTAACAGAAATACATCCCCCTCCTCCAATGTGACCATATGGTTCAAATTTTCTATAAACTGCTGGCAGCACCCTTTATACATATAAAGAAGCTCCACAAAATTATGTCTGTGAAAATATAATGCACTCTCCCAGATATTTATTTTTGCTGAAAAGTAAGTCTGTTGTCTGGTCAAAACACGCTTATCGGTTTTTACAACATCAACATCCGGGAAAATGAATTTTCCGTTCTCCAATTCCCTTTGCATTTTCGCATCTATCACAAATTCATCCTGAAGCACTTCATTCAATTCTCTATGAACACGCTCATACTCCATCTGCCTTGAAAGTAATAGGATATCTGAAAAATTTGACAATTTACCCACCCACCTCGAATATGTTTTATAGCATTTACAAAAAGTATACCAAAAAGCTCCGTCTTATAAAAGACGGAGCCGGTAAGTTACTCTCCCCTCATCCCTGAAAGATAATAAAAATAAGCACTTTGAGGCTTCCACAGTGTACGCTTAAACTCTCCCCCATAGCTCTCCTCAAAAAACTCCGTACATGCTGCCAGCACAATCCTCCCATCGGGAAGTGAGCAATACTTGGCTCCTTCCACCTCGCAGGGCATCTCGTAGGCAGGTGTCTTATGGACAGCATCCGATTCACCCAGATTATAATTAAAGACACCGTCAACTCCCCAAAATACAAAATCTGTATCCGCCCCCGGCGCTAAAAGCTCGATCAGAATCGTTTCCTTCGGCACAATTCCCAAATAGACATCTTCTAATCTTCCCTCCTCAATATTGATGGAAGCAATCCCCATCTCCCGTTTTTCAGACTTAGATTTTCTTTTTTTCATAACCGTAGTATAAACTTTTCCGTCTTTTCCTACATCCAACCCGCCCATAACATGGAACTGGTAGTCACCAGACGAAATGATAGATATCTGGCTTCCATTTTCATCGATCACAAGGATCTGGTTTGCCTCAAGCAAAGCAGTACTTCGTAGATAAATGTATCCCTGTTGATCCACAGCCATCCGGAAGATCCAGTCCCCATATTTTCCATAATATGCCGACAAGGGAATTTCCTTCAGCAGATTTCCATCCGAACCTAACTTACACAACACGGGTGATGTTGCCGGAGAAGCATATTCACCGTCTACGCTGGTCACTTTCTTTTCCGTATTCATTTTTGCGCCGGCCACATAAATATTTTCATCCTGATCCACATATATGCAGGTAACTCTTGTTTCCTTTTCGAACCCATCAAAAAACACTTCCGAACTGCTGCCGCCAATCTCCATTCTGTGAACCGTATTCCAGCCTCCAAGATAAATATATTTCTTCCCTGCTGCCATGGCTGTTACAGACAGGTCTCCAGTGTAGGCGATAGTCAGTTCCTGATCCGGCTCCCAAATGGCATCGCTGTTTAATATGGAGGCCTCTGTCAGAGTTTCCGGTTTCTTTTTTTGCAAAGCTTCTTCCGGCATCTTACTCTCTCCGGAGGCGATCATTTCATTCATCTTTTGCAAACTGTAATCCCGCTTACACCTAAAATCTATGATCTGCAAGAGTTCCTCATCACTCATTTCCTTATCCGGGAAAAAGAAGGTTCCGGTCTCCGGATAGTAAGCTACCTTTTTACCTTTATACTGCTCCGGCTGGTCGATCAGAGTAAGCTCCCCTTCCGGAAACTTCCCTTCATTTTCATATTTCTCCTTAAGCTGCTCCATCCGCTGCTTTTCCGAATCAGTAAAATATCTGTTATAGTTATCATGACCGATTTTACTTGTGTAGATCTGTACAAAATACTCCTCCAGCTTTTCCCGGTTCATTGCTTCCATTCTCTCCCGCAAGATTCCTACGGAAGCCGTTGCCGTAGCAGATAACAGTATAATCATTGCAGCCGCAAGAATCACTGTTCTCCTTAAACTCATTTTATAAATTCTACGTTTATCCGGAAGTCTGTCAAGAATATTTTCATTCCTGTTATTTAAGGTTTCCGGCACCCTAAGTCTTTCTCTTTCTGCCATTTGAAAAAGCTTCTGCTCAAATCTATCGTCCATCTTTTCTGCTCCTTTCTGCGTCTCTTATATTCTGCTTATTTCCGACATTTTCACCTTCATTCCAGCATTTCCTTAAGCTGCTTTTTGCCTCTGGAAAGTCTGGATTTAACGGTTCCTTCCTTCACTTTAAGTACCTGTGCAATTTCCCTGATGGAAAGTCGGTCATAATAAAAAAGTATGATAGCTTCCCGAAACACCACATCCAGCTTCATAACGGAATCCCATAACTCGTGGTGCTCATCCTCGAAAACTGGTCCCAGTTCCTCTAAGTATTCTGAAGTAAAGGTTCTTTTTCTCCGGGCATAGGTTTTTCTCGCTTCGTTGGCTGTGATTTGCATGATCCATGCTTTGAACTTCTCAGTATTTCTGAGTTTTCCAAGATTTTCATAGGCCCGCAGTACTGCTTCACTTACGGCATCCTCTGCATCCTGACAGTTTTGCAGTATGCCGGCGGCAAGCCGATACATATCCGGGTTGTATTTTCTGATCAGTTCACTGAATTGTTCTTTTTTTATCTCAGCCATTTTCCAGCCCCTCCTTATTTGGTCAGCTTTATGCAAATTAGATAAACAATATAAAAAAAAGGTTCCCTAAAAGAGAACCTTTTTGTCGGGAACCTTATCAGTTTCCTTTTTAACCTTATTCTTCTGTGTAGTTATCGTTCTTTATTTCTATGGAAAGCACCGCTCCATCCTTCAAGCAAATGTTATAATTATCCAGTTTACTTCCTTTAGGATTCCAAATCGTATAATAAGTAAATCCGCTGTCTGAAGTTTCCACTTCCGTTTCAAATCCTTTTACTGCTTTTTCCACATCTGCTTCAGGATCCCCACGCTTAATATTTCCCGGAATCACCAGATCCCATTTGGGGCCGTTATCACTGCTCTTGATAGAAGTGACAAAACAATTTTCCACAACAGTTGCATAATCTGCATAATTGTCCACTATGACGCGCAATGACTGGTTATTGTATCTCAGCTCTACCCAGCCAAAGCTCTTTGCCCCTACTTCCGTATTTGAATTGCGCTCATCAATCTGGAATCCGTTTTCCAAGAACACAGATACAGGACACGGCAGTTTATAAAGATTCCCTTCCAGTTCCAGATTGAAGCTATACAGGTCATTGCCCAATTCATCAGGTGCCTTATAGTTTTTCACCTGCTCAGGAACCTCATCGCTTACAGAGTTATCCATACCTTCTAACTCTATCAGATTTTGGATCTCAATCGTTCCAAGCGTATCCGTATCCTTATACACATATAAGCTGATTTCCCTGTAAAAATCATATTTATATGTCATCATGTAATAACGTTCTCCATCATAATCTGACGATGGATCACCATATGCTGCCCTGATGTCATCAGCATTGGATACACCATACTGGATTCCCCCTGGAAGCAAAATCTCCCAGTCACATTCTTTCAGGTTATATTGTTCCATTTTAATCCCTGCCACCTCACAGTCAGCAAAGGCTGCCGTATTCATGGACAAATTAGCAAATCTGGTATATATTTCAAAACCGTCCTTTTTCCATCTTTCCGCAACAGTATACTGATTGGAAGAAAGCGTGTCCGTATTATCGCCAAGATACTCCCAACCATATGCTTCGAAATCTGAATACCACATAGGAAACTGATATATCACCCCATCAATGGAAATCTGAAAATCATACAGATCATCAGAAAGATCTGACGGTGCTTCTGCCCTTGGCTTTTCTACTTTTTCCTCCTGTTCAGGCTCAGGTTCGGGCGTTGGCTCCTGAGTGGGTTCCGGTGTTGGCTCTTCTTCCTCCACAGGCTCTTGTGTTGGCTCCGATACTGCCTCCTCTTGTGTATCCTCCATATCTGTTGATACCTCTTTGTTACCTGCACATGCAGTCAGTGCTGCTATACAGCTAAATGCAAGAATCAGAGTAAGTACTTTTCTTTTCATTTTTTCTCCTTTATCACTTATAAATGATTTGCTCTATGAACCATAGTACCTTTTATTATACCAAAGAGTTTCAAAAATTCAAAGTTGTCGTCTGCATCTTTTCACGAAACAAAATCAAACAAACTAATCTGATTCGATTCCGGCAGATTTCCCAACAGTCCCAGGTTATCCATCATATCGATAATCGTTTTGGAGACCTTAGTCCTTTGCCTGAAATCATCCTTGGAAAGGAATGGTCCATCCTTTGCTGCTTCCACAATGGCATCTGCGGCCTTTTCTCCCAGACCGTCAATACTGTTTAAAGAAGGCATCAGTTTATCTCCGACAATCTGGAAATTCCTGGAATGAGCAGAAAAAATATCAATAGGAACAAAATCAAAGCCTCTTGCATACATCTCCTGCACAATCTTCATATCCTTCATGGAGTCCTGCTCCTTCTTGGAAAGAGAATCCCCCCTCCGCTTATAATCTGCCATCACATTTTCCAGATGCTGCTGCCCCTGGCACATCAATTCATAAGAAAACGCCGAGGCACGAATAGAAAAGAAAGACGCATAATAGGCAAGCGGATAATTAATCTTGCAATAGGCAATCCGCCATGCCATCATCACATAAGCCGCCGCATGGGCCTTGGGGAACATGTATTTGATTTTTTTACAGGACCAGATATACCAGTCCGGCACATCATGGGCTGTCATCTCTTCTTCCCATTCCGGTTTCAGACCTTTTCCCTTTCGCACGCTTTCCATGATGGTAAAAGACAACGCGCTGTCTACGCCTTTGTTGATCAGATAGATCATAATATCGTCACGACAGCAGATACAGCCGGAAATGTTTGCCTTTCCCTCCGCAATCAGTGTCTGGGCATTTCCAAGCCATACATCCGTGCCATGTCCTAACCCGGAAATACGGATTAGGTCGGAAAGACTCTGAGGCTTGGTATCCAAAAGCATCTGGATGACAAATTCCGTACCGAACTCCGGAACCCCCAGAGATCCCAGGGGACACCCGTCAATCTGATCCGGCGTGATTCCAAGCGCCGAAGTATTCTGGAACAGAGACATAACCCCCTTATCGTCCAGCGGTATCTTGGTAGGATCAATCCCCGTCAAATCCTGCAGCATACGAATCATGGTAGGATCATCGTGTCCCAGAATATCAAGCTTTAACAGGTTATGATCAATGGAGTGATAGTCAAAATGGGTAGTCACGATATCCGTAGTCATATCATTGGCCGGATGCTGCACCGGGGTAAAGGAATTAATATCCTCTCCCATAGGAAGAACAATAATTCCTCCCGGATGCTGACCGGTACTTCGCCGAATACCGGTACATCCTCCCACGATCCGGTTGATCTCGCAGGTCCGCTTACGGTTCCCGCGCTCCTCATAATAATTTTTTACATATCCAAAAGCGGTTTTATCCGCCAGAGTTGCAATTGTTCCCGCCCGGTAGGTCTGTCCGGCGCCAAAAATAACCTCTGTATATTTATGGGCCTTACTCTGATATTCTCCGGAAAAATTAAGGTCAATATCCGGCTCCTTATCTCCTTTGAACCCAAGGAAGGTTTCAAAAGGAATGTCAAAGCCGTCCTTGATCAGCGGGGTGCCGCACACCGGGCAGTCCTTATCCGGCATATCGCAGCCCGCATTTCCGGAAAAAGCTTTTACCTCCGGAGAATCAAAATCATAATATCGGCACTTGGGACACCTGTAATGCGCGCTTAAGGAGTTAACCTCCGTGATTCCTGCCATAAAAGCTACCAGCGAAGACCCAACTGATCCTCTTGATCCCACCAGATAGCCGTCCTCCACCGATTTCCACACCAGCTTCTGAGCAATGATATACATCACTGCAAATCCATTGCTGATAATGGAATTCAGTTCTTTTTCCAGTCTTTCCTGTACAATAGGCGGCAGTTCTTCTCCATACAGTTCATGTGCCTTGTTGTAACAGATATCCGTCAAGGTCTTATCACTATCCGGAATCACCGGGGGGCACTTATCCGGACGCACCGGCGCCATCACATCAATCCGGTCCGCAATCTTGTTGGTGTTGGTAATCACCACCTCTTCCGCCTTGTCACTGCCAAGGTAAGCAAACTCCTCCAGCATTTCCTCGGTGGTGCGGAAGTAAAGAGGTGCCTGATCCTCCGCATCGGTAAACCCTTTCCCTGCCATGATGATCCGCCGATACACCTCGTCCTCCGGATCAAGGAAATGTACGTCACAAGTAGCAACTACCGGCTTATTAAACTCCTCTCCCAGAGCTACAATCTTCCGGTTCATATCCATAATATCCTCCATGCTGTTAATGGCGGATACCTTTTCCGAATCAATCATAAATTTATTGTTACCAAGCGGCTGTATCTCCAGGTAATCATAAAAGTTTACCAGCCGGGCAATTTCAGAATCCGGCTTTCCATCCAACAGGGCACGATAAAGTTCTCCCGCCTCGCAGGCGCTTCCCAAAATCAGCCCTTCCCGGTGCTTTAAAAGAAGACTCTTTGGCACTCTGGGTCTTTTACTGTAATAGGTCAGATGGGACTGGGATACCAAGGTATAAAGATTTTCCCTGCCGATATTATTTTCCGCAAGAATAATTGCATGATAAGAAGGCAGTCTTTTGATAATATCCGGACTGGCATCGCCCATTTCATTGACCTTTGCCAGAGTATCCGCGCCCTCTTCCATAAGCCTGGGAATAAACTTAACAAAAATTTCTGCGGTTGCTTCTGCATCGTCCACTGCACGATGATGATTTTCCAGAGAAACATTCATTGCTTTTGCCACCGCATCCAGCGTATGCTTTGCCTGATGGGGCAAAAGAATCCTTGCAATTCCCACCGTATCCACATAGGTAAACTCCCGGCCAAGATTCAAACGATGTGCATTCTCAATGATAAAGCTCATATCAAAATTAGCATTGTGGGCAACCAGCACCGCATCGCCGCAAAATTCCAGAAACTCCGGGAGCACCGTATCTATAAAAGGCGCAGACATCACCATGCTGTCATTGATTCCGGTAAGCTTTTCAATCTCGAAGGGTATGGGAACGTCCGGATTCACAAAAGAGGAAAAACGGTCGGTAATCTGTCCCTCCGTGACCTTCACCGCACCGATCTCTATGATCCGGTTCTTTACCGGCGAAAAACCGGTGGTTTCTATATCAAACACAACAAAATCCCCATGAAAGTCCTGTCCCTTTTCACCGGTCACAATCTCGTGAAGATCATCCACCAGATAGGCTTCCATACCGTAAATAATCTTAAAGAAATCCTGCTTATCAGGATTTTTGTCTCCCGCTTCCTTCCTCTTCGCCTTTTCTTCCTTCCAGAAATCCTCCCACACATGATTCGCATCCGGAAATGCCTGCACAACACCGTGATCCGTAATGGCAATGGCCGGATGTCCCCACTTATAAGCACGTTTAACAATATCCTTTGCCTCGGAAACACCATCCATATCGCTCATCTTGGTATGGCAGTGCAGCTCCACCCGCTTTCTGGTAGAGGTATCACTTCTGGAACTGGTAAAATCCGGTATTTTTTTAACCCCCACTAAAGATCCGATGGTTAGTTCGTTGTCAAATTTATCAATAGTGGTAAGTCCTTTGAGCTTGACAAAAGCGCCCTTTTTAATTCCTCCCGTCAGTTCTTCCACCTGCTCGTTGCGCGCAAACAGCTTAATAGTCATGGTATCCGTAAAATCCGTTACATCAAAGATCAAAATGGTTCTCTCATTCTTAATCTCTCTGGAATCATAGTTGATAATCTTACCCTTTATGACCACTTCTCCCATCTCACCGATAATATCCTCGATGGGCATCGCTTCTTCTTCAAAATCTTTTCCGTAGATTACATCCGGATTATCCGATGACTTAACGGCACGTTTAAAGTCACCTCTTCCGCCTCTTTGAAATTCACCTTTTCGGAAGCCCTTTTTCTCCGTGCCGGGAAATATGGACATATTTCCTTTTTTCAGCTTGGTAACACCGCCTCCTGCCGGTTCCGCCTTTACCTCTTCCAAAGGAGGAACACTCTCTAAG
Organism: uncultured Lachnospiraceae bacterium; assembly: GCA_947174495.1. Taxonomy (GTDB): domain Bacteria; phylum Bacillota; class Clostridia; order Lachnospirales; family Lachnospiraceae; genus Suilimivivens. The sequence continues at coordinate 27,389 of CAMWJC010000035.1, forward strand.
AGTGCCGCATCTGCCAGTAATCTGTCATTTTCCTCATTTCTTTCCGGCGCGGGAACATCCTTATACTCTCCAAACGCTCTTTCCGTGATCTCCGCAATCTGACGTGCAATCTTTCTCTCATCTTCTTCTCTGCGTATATCTGTTTCCTTTTCTTTATAGACAATACGACAGTCTATGGAAAATCCACATCTTTCATTTAGTATTTTTTCCAGAATCCTGGACACCTCATCTGCCTTGCTATGTGCCGGTACACTGTCCTCAATCGTCAGGATCATTTCCTTTTCACCACAGAATTCAATATCCGCTCCCTTAAACAGATTATATTCTATGGGACTGTAATCCCGCAGCTCCAACAGAATGCTGTCCCTGTATGCCTCCATCAGCTTCTCAGGATTATACTGCTCAGAAAGATGAAACTTTTCATACAGCTTTACGGTTACATCATAAGTCGAAAAAAACTGTTTTTTAATCTCCTTTTCTACCTTAAAAATGATTTCCTTCGTGATCAGATAATCGCTGACTATGGTAACGCGAATAAGGTCTCTGCGCCTCGTTGCAGAAACCTTCTCCACCATAACCTGCTCAAACAGATCCTTCATTTTTGCATCCAGCTTAAGCGTTGGAAACACTTCAAAAAACTTCTTAGCCATCTATACACATCCCTTATTTCTGATCATTCCAATGCTCTAATTCTTCCTTCAATACTGAAAGAAGCTGATCCTCCGGAACCTTCTTTACGATCTCACCTTTTTTGATTAACAATCCTTCTCCGACTCCCCCTGCAATTCCGATATCCGCTTCCTTTGCCTCTCCGGGACCGTTTACCGCGCATCCCATCACTGCAACCTTAATATCCAGAGGAAACTGCGCTGCCATGGTTTCCACCTGATTTGCAAGACCGATCAAATCAATTCTGGTCCTTCCGCAAGTAGGGCATGACACCACTTCAATTCCCCCCTTGCGCAGTCCGAGTGTCCTCAAAATCAGCTTTGCCGACTTAATCTCCTCCACCGGATCACCGGTTAGGGAAACACGGATGGTATCGCCGATTCCCTGACTCAGAATCAGGGCAAGACCGATAGATGATTTAATGTTGCCGCTAATGATCGTACCGGATTCGGTTATCCCTACATGAAGCGGATAATCTGTCTTCTCCGCAAGGATCTTATGTGCCTTTACACACATCATTACATCGGAGGACTTAATACTGATCACCATGTTTTCATATCCCAGCGCTTCGATCATATGTACCTTATCCAAAGCACTTTCCACGATCCCTTCCGCTGTAACGCCATGATATTTCTCCACAAGTTCCTTTTCCAAGGAACCACTGTTCACACCCACACGGATTGGAATATTTCTCTCCTTTGCCACAGCAACCACTGCTGCCACTTTTTCCTCTCCGCCAATATTTCCGGGATTGATCCGGATCTTATCCGCGCCGTTTTCCATCGCTGCAATCGCCATTTTATAATCAAAATGAATATCTGCCACCAGAGGAATGGAAATCTGCCGCTTGATTTCTTTGATTGCCTGCGCAGCCTCGATCGTGGGAACCGTACACCGGATAATCTCACACCCGGCGGCTTCCAGTCTGTGAATCTGCTCAACGGTGGCTTCTACATCTTCTGTTTTCGTATTTGTCATGGATTGGATCAAAATGGGATTTCCCCCTCCGATCACCCGATCACCTATAGAAATGACTCTCGTATGCTCTCTGGTCATATCAATCTCCTCCTTCGAGCGTTCCCCTGTTTATAGCAACAAAAATAGAGAGGGCCGCTTAACTTTCACTTTATCACATTTGATACTGTACATGCAACGGGCGAAATGTAATA
>CAMWJC010000036.1 GCA_947174495.1 uncultured Lachnospiraceae bacterium
ACTGTATACAATGATGTAAGCTATAATCTGAAAATTGGAGCGGCTGTCATAGTCGAAAATATCATTCATGTGGTTGTCTTTTTGAGAAAAAACGGTTTGGGAGTCGAACAGCTTACGGCAGCGGAAATTCAGCTTGCAGTGCTGATTGCAATAGTAGCATTTCTAGGATATACGGCAAAGATATCTTCCCAGATGAATCATGTTGAGATTATGCGGGCCGAGGATGAGAAGAATCGTTCCAAAGAGCTGACCGACAAGGTTCTTCAAATCTCAGCGGAAATGACGCAGGTGATCGATCAGGTGTCGGAAAGAATTTCGGTTCTTGGTGAGGCGATTCAAAGCACCGGACATGCCATGAATGAACTGGCGGGCGGAACCGGGGACACTGCGGAGGCTGTACAGAAACAGCTTACCCAGACAGAGGTGATCACCGATAAACTGAATCATGTAAAAGGCGTTTCCGGACAGATTGCCGACAATGTGATCGAAACACAGGGAGCGCTCAGCTCAGGAAATGAGTATGTAGGACATCTGGTGGAGCAGGTTGCGCAGACAGAGCAGGTGAATGTACATGTGGCGGCAGAGCTTGGACAGTTAAAGGAATACATGGAGCAGATGTTTTCCATTATTGAGATAATCAATCAGATTACATCCCAGACCAGTCTTTTATCGCTCAATGCTTCCATTGAAGCAGCAAGAGCAGGGTCAGCAGGAAGAGGATTTGCAGTGGTAGCAACGGAAATTTCCGGCTTGGCTTCACAGACCAGGGAGGCCACCGTAAAAATCGAAGATTTGATTCAAAATGTATCTACCCAGATCGGTAAAGTGGTAGGAATGATTGAAAATATGATCGGACAGGTAAAAAAGCAAAATGAGACGGTAGGAGAAACGGCACGGAGCTTTGAGAGAATTTCCACTAATGCTGAGGATATTCAAAATAATTCCAATGGTCTCACTCATGCGATTGAAGATTTAGAAGAGGCTAATCGGGTGATTTCAGACAGTATCCAGACGATTTCTGCAATCTCGGAGGAAGTGGCATCGCATACCAATGCTACATATGATTCCTGCATGGAGAATGAGAAGACTATCCGGCAGCTTATTGAAATGGCGGACAATCTGACAAAAATGGCAGAGCAGCTTCAAGCGTGTGAATAAGAAGACGAAATAAGCAGGCTGAATTAGCGAGCTGATTCAGCGGAAATAAATTCATTGACAAAGCAGGGCTTGTGGGTCTAAAGTAAGGGGTGTAAAACAAATACTAAAATAAATTGTACTTGAAATAACAGGCAATTTTCTGAAAGGTGGTGGTTTTTATGAAAAAGAGTATAGCTGTCAGCAATACAGATATTCCTCCTCATGAACGGAGCATAAAAATCACACATAAAGGAGAATTGCTATGGAAGAGATCAAGGAACTTGAAGAGATAAAGTTTCTTCTTGAAACGAAGCAATACACCCGGCTCCGCCAAAAAATGGGAGAGATGAATACTGTCGATATTGCGGCAGCACTTGAGGAGCTGGAAGAGGAAGATCTGTTGAAGATCTTTCGTATTTTACCGAAAAGCATGGCAGCAGATGTGTTTTCCTATCTTGAGGTAGACAGTCAGCAGTTCATCATTACCAGTTTGTCTGAAAGAGACGCAGCGGGCATTATTGATAATCTGATGGCAGATGATGCTACGGACCTTTTGGAGGAAATGCCGGCCAATATTGTTAAGAAACTGCTTGCCAATGCGAATCCGGAGACCAGACGGGATATTAATCACCTGCTTCGTTATCCGGAAGATTCCGCCGGAAGCATTATGACGGTGGAGTATGTAGATTTAAAGGAAAATATGACAGTCAAGGATGCCATTGACAGGATACGGCAGATTGGACTGGACAGTGAAACGATCAATATCTGCTACGTGCTGGATGCCAAAAGAACATTGGTGGGAACTGTGGCGCTACGCTATCTTTTAACGAATCCGCCGGATGAGGTAATCGGGGAGATCATGCATGAAAACGTGATCTATATCAACACTCTGATGGATCAGGAAGAGGTAGCCAGACAATTTCAGAAGTATGACTTTACTGCCATGCCGGTGGTTGATAATGAAAATCGGCTGGTTGGAATTATAACCGTCGATGATGTTGTGGATATCCTTCAGGAAGAGGCTACAGAGGATATTGAGAAGATGGCGGCTATCGTACCGTCGGACAAGCCATACATGAAGACGGGGGTTTTTGAAACCTGGAAAAAGAGGATACCCTGGTTGCTTCTTTTGATGATATCGGCGACATTTACAGGAAGCATTATCACTTCCTTTGAGGATGCGCTAAGTGTTTGTGTGGTGCTGACAGCCTATATTCCCATGCTTATGGATACCGGGGGAAATGCCGGCGGACAGGCAAGTGTGACGATCATCCGTGGATTATCCTTAAATGAGATTGAATTTTCCGATGCTCTTGCAGTGGTATGGAAGGAAATACGGGTTGCGCTTTTATGTGGAATTACGCTTGCAGCTGCTAATTTTGCAAAGCTATTGCTGTTTGACCGGGTTACCATTACCGTGGCATTGGTGGTATGTTTGACTTTGTTGTCAGCAGTTCTGATTGCCAAGGTAGTAGGGTGTATGCTTCCCATGCTTGCCAAGAAGATTGGCTTTGACCCGGCGGTAATGGCAAGCCCTTTTATTACAACCATTGTGGACGCATTGTCCCTCTTGATTTATTTCAGGATTGCTACACTGATACTGCATCTGTAAAAGGGAGAGTACGAGTAAATAACACGAGTTATTGATTGGAGATTATTCTTAAATTGTCTTATGAAATAAAGAAACCTGCATCTGTTCCGGGAATAGATGCAGGTTTTTGGTTAGAAATCGTTGTAATCTATGTTTAATTTTGATTTAAGGAAGCAGCCCTCATAGCCGCACGTTTTCGCATGGTAGGATCTAGAATCTTTTTGCGGATGCGAAGAGACTTGGGGGTAATCTCCAAAAGCTCATCAGTATCAATAAACTCCAAGGCCTGCTCAAGGCTAAGGATTTTTGGGGGAGTGAGACGTAATGCCTCATCAGCGCTGGAAGAACGGGTATTGGTGAGCTGTTTTTTCTTACATACGTTTAGCTCGATATCTTCGCCCTTACCGTTTTGTCCGACCACCATTCCGGAGTAGACCTTTTCACCGGGGCTGATGAACAGGATTCCCCGTTCCTGTGCATTGAAAAGACCATAGGTGATGGCTTCCCCGGACTCAAAAGCAATGAGGGAGCCCTGCTTACGATATTGGATATCTCCCTTGTAAGGGCCGTAACCGTCAAAAATACTGTTCATGATACCGTTCCCTTTGGTATCCGTCATGAATTCGCCGCGGTAGCCGATCAGACCTCTTGAAGGGATAGAAAATTCCAGACGGGTATAGCCGCCGCTGGCAGTTCCCATACTGCGGAGCTCCCCTTTACGCTGGCTGAGCTTTTCAATGACGGAACCGGAAAACTCATCGGGAACATCAATATAGCAAAGTTCCATGGGCTCTAATTTTTTACCTTTTTCATCTGTGCGGTAAAGAACTTCCGCCTTGCTGACTGCAAATTCATAACCCTCTCTGCGCATGTTTTCAATCAGGACAGAGAGATGAAGTTCTCCCCGGCCGGATACTTTAAAGGCTTCGGTGGTGTCTGTCTCTTCCACGCGAAGCGAGACATCTGTATTCAACTCCCGGAATAAACGGTCGCGCAAATGTCGGCTGGTCACATATTTTCCTTCCTGACCGGCAAGAGGTGAGTCGTTAACCACAAAGTGCATGGCGATGGTAGGCTCCGAGATTTTCTGGAAGGGAATAGGAACCGGGTTTTCAAGGGAGCAGAGAGTATCGCCGATATGGATATCGGAAATACCGGAGATGGCTACGATGGAGCCAATCTGTGCTTCCGTGACATCTACTTTATTTAATCCGTCAAATTCGTATAGCTTGCTAATCTTAACTTTCTTTTGCTTGTCAGGTTCATGGTGGTTGACGATCACCACCTCCTGATTGACCTTCACGGTGCCGTTATCCACCTTGCCCACACCAATCCGGCCTACATATTCATTGTAATCAATGGTACTGATCAAAACCTGTGTTCCCGCATCGGGATCACCGTCAGGGGCAGGAATGTAATCAAGGATCGTTTCAAACAGAGGAACCATGTTAGTGCCGGGCTTGTCCATCTCAAGGGAAGCAGTTCCGGTTTTAGCGGAAGCATATACAAAGGGGCAGTCAAGCTGTACCTCATCTGCATCCAGATCGAGGAAAAGTTCAAGAACTTCATCCACAACTTCCGCAGGACGCGCCTCAGGGCGGTCGATTTTGTTTACACAGACAATAACGGGAAGCTTCAGTTCCAACGCCTTGCGGAGAACAAATTTGGTCTGGGGCATAGCGCCCTCAAAAGCATCTACCACGAGGATAACGCCGTTTACCATTTTCAGGACACGTTCCACTTCACCGCCAAAATCAGCATGTCCCGGCGTGTCAATGATATTGATCTTAGTTCCCTTGTAGGTGACAGCGGTATTTTTGGAGAGGATTGTGATACCTCTTTCCCGCTCGATATCGTTGGAGTCCATGACGCGTTCGGCAACTTCCTGATTTTCACGGAACACGCCGCTCTGCTTTAAAAGCTCGTCAACCAGAGTGGTCTTACCGTGGTCTACATGGGCTATGATCGCTATATTTCTTACGTCTTCTCTTTTTTGTTTCATCTTTAACTCCCATACTGCAAATAAACTATTTTTTCTCAAACCGCTTAAGTATAGCACTATATTAGAGAACTTGTAAATATGCAAATCCTAAATTCCCGTTTAGCATATGCGTTCTCTTGCTAAATAAGCAAACATAAATGTTTTATTTATATTGTAAATAATTACAATAAATATATTTAATTATTAAAACCGTATTGAAAATATACTAAAAGTATAATATTATTATATTAGTGAAGAAAAATGTGCCTTGGGAGAACCGGAAGGGATGGATATGAAAATGAAAAAAAAAGAAGAATTCGCATTAAGTAAGAGAGAACTGGATATTATGAATGTGCTTTGGGCGGAAGGAAAGCCGCTGATTGCGTCGGATATTCCGCAAAGGCAGCCGGAGCTTAGCATTAATACAGTGCAGGCTATGTTAAAAAAGCTGCTTCAGAGAGGCTTTATAGAAGTTGCCCAGATCGTCCAGAGCGGGACCGTCTTGTCAAGAAGCTATTCCCCTGTCATAACACCGGAAGAATATGCGGTAAAGTATGTTAAGTCGGAGATTTATCCCTTTGATAAGATCATATCAAGGACAGGATATTTAACTGCATTATTCGACAGTGCCGAAAATGACGGGGAGCTCATTGAGGAACTGGAAAAATTCATACAGCAGAGAAAATTGAAATAAGAGGGAGGGGATTGTTATGGCAGCAGCGCCAACGTCCTTGCCGTCTTGGCTGATAAGCAGTGCCTTTCATGTATCTGTTGTCCGGGTCTTGCTGTTTGTATGGCTGGCGGGTGCGGTATTCAGGTTTTTTATCCAGGCAGAGGAGTATGTTCATTTAGTACATATGATTGGGAAGTGCCCCGGCTATTTTAAACATGATATGGAGTCTGTCATAGGCAGGATCAACAGAGAATATGGGAAGTCAGGGAAATTTAAAGTTCTGCTTGTCCCGGGGATTAAAACGCCGGCTATTTTTGGTTTGGTGCATCCTAAGATACTAATGCCGGCAACAGATTATACGGAAGGGGAAATATACTACATTCTGAAGCATGAGATACTGCATTATTACCAGCATGATATGCTGATAAAGATTTTGTGTGAAATCCTCTGTACTGTTTTTTGGTGGAATCCGGCTGTTTTCCTGCTGAAAAGACATATTACAAGAGTACTGGAGATCAGGGTGGACCGTCTCCTGACCGTCGGATTTGGCGATAAGGAAAAATTAAGCTATCTGGAATGTATTGTTAAGTCTATGAAAGCTGGAGGACAGGAAAAGACAAGCCTGATGATCACATTTGCCACGCAGAAAGGGGAAGCTATGAAGCAGAGGTTTGGCTGCATATGGGAGAATGACCGGCAGCAGAAGCGAAAAAGGAATACTAACACTATGGGGAACTCCCTTGCATGGAAAACACTTTTACGTTCCCCGGTGAAGTCATTATTGACATTCCTTTTGATTGCGGCAGCCTCATTTGCGTTGTTTTCGCGTGTTACGGACTATGCTGTTACCCGAAGGGAAGCGGCGAATGCCGAAAGCTTTTACCACGGCGTGGCAGCATTGGATAATACAGTGCCGGAAATAGTCGTGGACTGGGAGGAAAATAATGTTTATTACACCATGATGTATGAACAGGAGAATAACCCGTGGCCGACGGAAGAACAGCTTGCGGAACTCTCGTCGTTGCCCGGCGTTACTCTGACAGATACAAGGTATATGACAGCAGGGCTGGTGGAAGGCTGTAAGCGCGTAGCTGAAGAAGCGTACGGTGAGTACACCACAGATGATTTTGTGCTGGAGGGGACTTATGGAGGATATGAAAACTGGTCTGAAACCGGTATGTATCTGATGTTTGATGACGTTACGGTGCTTGCCGGCAGATGTGGAGTTTCCAATGGAGATTCGGTCAAAATAGAGCATACACGTATAGAAGAACTTCCAACTGGTGCGCATAACCCATACCCCGAGGAGTTTTGGGAGAAACTGGAGAAAGGGAGTAGAGTCCTCGTAAGAGGAAGCTATTGGGCCGGTGAAGATGCTTTTCTTATTACTATTTCAGGCCGCTATAGCCGTGATGAAAAGAATATTCGTGTTCTGGAGGGTGTGGGAGAAAATTACCTTGACACAGCGGCATTTGCTTACTACAAAAAATTGATCGAGATAATCAACCAGGATCTTGACGTTTATGATATTATGTATACTTCGGACATGCGCTCCATACCGCGCTTTAACGAGCGAAAAATGGTCATGGATAAGGGCCGCCCGCTGACTGCGGATGATACGGATACCTGTGTGGTAAGTGAGCTTTTTTTGAAAACATATGGTTTTTCCATAGGAGACAAGATCAAAGTTAAGCTTGGCGACAGACTGTTTGAGCAACAGTATCTTTGGCTGGGCGCAACATCCATGGGATCTATGGAGCGTACCTCAAATTTTGTTGATGAAGCAGAACTTGAGATCGTGGGTACATACCGGTTTGTGGATACCCTGGGTTCACGCAAAGCGGAGGCTGGCTGGAGTTACTCGCAAAGTACGATATTCGTGCCCAAGTCGCTTCTGCCAATTGCAGTTCCTGACGATTATGAAACTTATCCCGGGGCGTTCAGTGTTTTTGTCGAGGATGCCCGTGACATAGAGGCATTTAGGGAAGCCGCGGAGCCGCTTGCCGCAAAGATGGGAGTTGCACTGCGTTTTTCGGACGGCGGATGGCTTAACGTGAAAGATAGTTTTGAGACAGGGGCGCTGACATCGCTTCTGACGACGGTACTGTATGTAATAGGGGCGGCGCTGGCATTGTTGCTGGCGGTATACTTGTATGTTGGGCGGAATAAGGAAGCCTATGCCGTCATGCGTGCTATGGGGGTTCCTGGCAGGGGGGCGGGGAGAACGCTTGTGCTGCCCCTTGCCGTGCTCTCAGCGGCAGCAATGCCTGTTGGCGGGGGTGTGGGACTTCTCTACACAGCAAAGACAGCTGTGGAAACGCTTACAGCTACGACGGATGGTGCGGGTGTCTATATACCCGATGCTGCGCTTCCCGTTGGAGTTATTATCCTGTGCTTTCTTTTTGAGTTGGTATTCACTTTGTCTATTACTATGATCTTCCTGCGGAAGATGAAGAAAACTCCTCCGCTGGAATTATTGCAGGGGGATACTCTGCGGGAAGATACCGGTACCAGAGCGGAACCGGATAGAATGGGATATGCGCCCATGCCCGCAGGCTCCAATCTTATGAAACTCTCCATGGCAAGTGAGATGGAATTATCTTCTCAAAGGAAATACGGCGCGGTACGCCATGTGACAGCCTATGTACTGCGCCATATGCGGCGTGGCGGCTGGAAGTCCGCGGTATCGCTAGCCCTCACGGCTGTGCTGGTGTCAGGCGTCGGGATGCTTGCGCTGTCAAGAATCTCATATCAGGACGCATTTTATGAGGTTGACGTGAATGCTGCTGCGTTGGAGCTTGCTTCTCCTAACGTAGTTGAGCTGTCAAAATCCAAGCTGGTAAAAGATTTTTATGGTTACAATTTTTTCCTTGTACGGATAAATGGTCTAAAGCTTAATACCCGAATGGTTTCAACAAATAACATTGACCGTTATCTGTCGGACAGCCACATCGGCTATAGTGTAGCTTATTCTGAAGGGTATGATAGTTCAGCCATGGACGGTGTAGAATTGGTCTGCATGGTCGGGGAGACGCTGGCAAAGACGCTCGGCATCAGTTCGGGCGACGAGATCGCTCTGCTGGCGGAATCCCGTTATGCTGCCCTGAATGCAGTATACAAAGAGGAAGAGAAGGTTTCGGCAGTTGCTGAAAGGGAAGCCGTAATATATAAAGTCATAGGGACTATAGCGTCCGGTGACGAGAACGTAAACAGTGGTATTTTTGTGGGGATAAACGATTCTTTGGATGACATATACGGACAGCCGTTTCCATTTGGGTATTGCGAGTGCACACTGGCTGACAACGAGAAACTTGACAAGCTGAACAGTCTTCTGATGAACCTGAAAAATACTTATGTAAAGTACTCGCCGAGGGCTTCGTTCTACATTGATTCAGAGGCGCTTGAAGACATCATGCGTATCCGCAGCCTTCTGGAAGGGCTGTTCCCGATCGCCGTGACGGCTGCGCTTCTCATCGGTCTGACAGGGTATGGACTTATCATTCTGCAATCGGCAAAGGAAGCTGCATTCCTGCGTATTCTTGGCGTCACAAAGAAGCGTGCCCGGTGCATGCTGGCATTGGAGCAGATTCTTTTGTGCACGATAGGGATTGTGCTTGTGGCAGGCGGGCTTGCATTTTATGACCCGGAGACTTTTGCGAGAAGCGCACAGACGCTTGCGGCCTGTTATGTCTTGTATTTTATGGGATGCCTCTGCGGAGCGTCCGCGGCGGCAGTGCAAGTTACCAGACACAGGGTTTTAGAACTTTTGCAGGTGAAGGAGTAGGGGCAAGGCCTGCGTTGACACAGGCCAAAGCCGGAAAGGAGAAAGAATATGTCAGCTTTAGCTTTGGAAAATGTAACCTATACATATAAAAATGCGTTAAAATCCGCCGTTTCTGGGGTTACCTACACTTTTGAGGAGGGTAAGGTCTATGCGGTCGTGGGACCTTCCGGTTCCGGCAAATCCACGCTGCTTTCCCTGCTTGCAGGACTTGACCTGCCCACGGAGGGCGAAGTTTCTTTTGATGGAAAGAGTCTTGCCGGGCTTGACCTTGATCGTTACCGACGCGAAAGTATTTCGATGATTTTTCAGGCATTTCACCTCTTTCCGCTGTTGACGGTTATGGAAAATGTCTGCTTCCCTATGGAGCTGTGCGGGATAACGCCGAAAGACGCCAGACCGCGGGCGGCAAATCTGCTTGAAGGCGTGGGTATCACGAAAGAGCAGATGAACCGTTTCCCGTCAAAACTGTCCGGTGGGGAACGGCAGCGCGTGGCAATTGCCAGGAGCCTTGCCTCCAATGCAAAGATCCTATTGGGGGATGAACCGACCGGAAACCTTGACTCTGCGAACACGCAGAACATCATAGAGATATTGGCAAGTCTTGCACACGAAAAAGGGTACTGTGTCATTATCGTGACGCATGACAGTGAAGTTGCGGAAGCAGCTGACGTGGCGCTTAGGATGAGGGACGGGGAATTGCGGCAGTTATAAGTGAAAGATATCCGTAAGGTTTAAGTGGATGTCATTTTGATTCCGGAAGATGAGGCTTGGTTATGGCTTTATCTTTCGGGATTTTTTTGTGGTAATTTCATGTGATTAACGATTATGATTTATTAATTAATTTAACGTTTAGCTGGTTTACAAAAAGAAATATGAAAACTCGGATAGAAATCAAATTCTACGTCGCCCCACTCTCGTTCTACAAAAAGCGTAATGGTGCTAAGTTCGTTAAGAACCTCACTAAGCACCAACGCTTTTTGAAGGGCTTCTTTAGAATTTGATTCTATCCGGGTTTTAAGTTATTGACTGACGGAAAACCAGCTAAAGACTCAACTATAGTCGCCTAATCCACTGTCTGACTATTTGCTAAAGAGTGGAACATTCAACCTTAGTGAAGTTCCCAATTGGGATTTGCGTTATCCAATAACCCAGCTCAGATGAAAAGAAATCCTTGAGGAAACAATTCGCGAACGCTTTATCGAGCGTGTTGACGAAAGGATTTCTTTTCATCTGAGCGGTCGTCTCGCATATGCGAACCCTAACTAAACGCTAATTTTGCTGACCGACCAGCTAAGGTAATAAATACGCCAGTTAGAAATTTGCACCCGGAATAAATGTAGAATTCGGAGTCATGCACAAGATAAAGTATTAAAATGAAAAGAAAAGTAAATTATCATACAACATATTGTATTGTGCACTTTTTCATGCAGGATTCCTCGATGGGCAATTTCTACATGACAAGTATGTTTTTCCGTGCTATACTCTCTTCAAAGCATATATTTCAATATTCTATTACATTTCTTGCCGTTATAACAATAACAGCGTTATCGGCCCGATGGGCGTCGAACGAAATCATGCTTTTATTTCAAGGGATAATGGATAGAGCAGGAGATTCGTGCCGGACGCATGTAGCTTCTGCACAGGAGGTACAATGGGAAAGGAAGACATTAAGCTGAAAGCCTATCTTGAGGATGCAAGGAGATATGCAGATTTGTGGAATGGCAGTGTTTTTAACGGAGAGCAGATGCTTAAGTCAGAGGAATTACAGATAGTCAGTCCGGTTTTGGCGAAAGCATATGGAGAAAATGTTCTGGAGAAAACTCGTGATCTGGTTATGATGCAGAGCGGTACAGGACAGTATTTTGCGGTTTATGCGGTAGAAAATCAGGAGAATATTGACTATACCATGCCTGCACGTATTATGCTGCAGGAAGCTCTCGAATACAATCGACAGATTCGGAAAATAATGCGCGAAAATAGGATGAAAGATGAAGAATATCGTACGGGACAGGGAAGTAGTGTTTTTCAAAATGCCGGTGAACGTATGTATATGGTACGCAAAACAGATAAATTGTATCCGATTGTGACCTTAATTATTTATTGGGGCGAAGAGGAGTGGGATGGACCCAAGAGCCTTTGGGAGATGATAGCTTTTGGAGAAGATGGCACCTCACTTGGAAAAGAGCTTCGCAGATTGGTTCCGGAATATTCGCTGCATTTTCTTGACTTGACGAGGTTTGAACATTTTGAATATTTTAAAACAGAGTTAAGGCCATTTTAGAACTTTATCAAAAACGAAATTACAAAGAAAAGTTCATTGAGTATTTAAAAGATTACAAAAATTGTATGAATATGGATGATGAGAGCTGGTATTTGTTAAGCAATTTGACACATTCAAAGGATATACGGAGACTGATTCGGGAAAAACAACGAAGGGAAGGAAATGAAGGTATGTGCAGGGCACTTGAAGAATGGAAAGCTGATTGCAAAGCCGAAGGCAAAATCGAGGCTAAAGTCGAGGATATTATTGAATTGCTGGAGGATTATGGAGAAGTTTCCGACGAATTAAAAAATAAAATATTTTTACAAAATGATCTGACGCTGCTGAAACGCTGGCACAAATTGGCAGCGCATGCAGGGAGTATCGAAGAATTTGTTAACCAGATAAACAATAATATTTAAGATATTTTCTATGCATACCTATGACAGATCTCTTATAACCATGTCCATTATTTCATTATTAAATTCACCTTTTTCTAAATGTTGTCTGGAAATTTCATAAATCTGCGCATCACCTATTTTCCAGGTAGCAATATTTTCTGATAAATTGATATTTGTCCCACTAAAAAGCTGACTTTCATTTTGCATCTGATTAATGATAAAATTTACATTTTCCTTGATGGGTTTTGTCCCGTCAATTCTTGGGAAAATAAAGGTCTTTATTGTCTATAAAATAAAAGTCTATTTTCTCTGCCAGAGCTTTGCTCTGTGTACTTTTTCCAAAAACAGAATACATAAAAACGTAAAAGCAGTCGTATTTCGCGACAGATAAATGGTCTATAAAGCAAAAGCATTCATAGAATGTTAATACATGGACAGGAAAAATCCAAAAATCTTAGGAAAAAATTCTTAAGGAATAAGAAGGGAGAACAAAAATGACAGATAAGGTAATTGAAAACAACCAGGTGGTAATCATGGGAGAAATTGTTAGTGATTTTCAGTTTAGCCATGAGATTTTCGGAGAGGGATTTTACATGATCGACGTGAAGGTGCCTAGGTTAAGTGAGTCCAGCGATATCATACCGCTGATGGTGTCGGAGCGTTTGATCGATGTAGAAGAGGATTATAAGGGGCTGAATATTACAGTTCAGGGACAATTCCGATCTTATAACCGGCACGAAGAACGAAAAAACCGGCTTGTGCTTTCCGTTTTTGCAAGAGAAATTGAATTTGTGGATGAGACGCCGGAAAGCTCTAAGACTAATCAGATTTATCTGGACGGATATATCTGCAAAGAACCGATTTACCGAAAAACCCCGTTGGGAAGGGAAATTGCGGATCTTTTACTTGCGGTAAACAGACCCTATGGAAAGAGTGATTACATCCCCTGCATTTGCTGGGGGCGGAATGCCAGATTTGCAAGCGGCTTTACGGTAGGAACGAGATGTGAGATTTGGGGTAGAATCCAGAGCCGGGAATACATCAAAAAGATTTCTGAAGAGGACGCGCAAAAAAGAGTGGCATATGAAGTATCCGTCAGTAAATTGGAGCTTATGGAAGATCAGGGATAATAATAAAAATATATTTAATTGAATTCGGGAAAGCAGGCAAAAAAGGAAAGAAAGTTGCTTTTTGTACACTTCTATGTTATGATAAGCAACGTACTTTCTAACGAAAAGAAATTGTGTTTGCTGAAAATACATATGAGGTGGGATATGAAACAGGGACTTATTCATATTTACAGTGGTGACGGACATGGGAAGTCACCAGCTGCACTTGGAAAGGCAGTCATGACTGCGGCACAGGGCAAAAATGTTGTGATCATCCAGTTTTTAAAGGAAAAAGGCCTTGCAGATTCTGAATTTTTACACCGGTTAGAGCCGGAAATCAAGGTTTTCCGGTTTGAAAAATCAGATTTAAATTTTTTTGAACTGCCGGAAGAAAAGCAGACAGAAGAAGTCATTAATATTAAAAACGGAATTAATTTTGCTAAGAAGGTTTTGGTTACGGGAGAGTGCGATCTTCTGATTTTGGACGAAGTTTTGGGGCTTGTTGATAATGGAATTATCAGTGTGGAAGATTTGAAGACCCTTCTGGAAGCAAGAGATGATGAGACAGATATTATCATGACAGGGATATCACTTAATGACGAAATCTGTATGTTGGCGGACGAGGTTTCAAGAATTGAGACACTGAAGTTTAAATGCTGGTAGCATTTTTTGCAATATTGTAAGCATGAAATCATAGCATCTATGCGTTGACAGCTATAACGCATGGTGCTATGATTATTACATATAAGAGGAACAATTTCATAAGCTTTAAGAGATAGAGGTTGCGTGTTTTATGAGTAGTTTTTTGGATGTGGCAGGCACAGCAGAAGAAAGATGAAAGGAAAAAACGCCGAAAGAAACCGTATTCCTGCAGACGGGGTCTTGGGCATACAGTTAAGAGCTGTATGACTGTCATCAGAAATGATGGGGCGCTATCCGGTGAAGAAGATTTACAGTAATCGGTGCGCAGAAGTTTAGATGTGCATCGTTTTTTATGCGCAGGGGCGTGCAGAGGAATTTTTGTGGCAAAAATGTTAGCATTTTTAAAGGAGGAAAAGATATGGCTATTTTTACAGGAGCAGGTGTTGCAATTGTTACGCCGTTTAAGGCGAACGGGGAAGTAAACTATGAGAAATTCGCGGAGCTGATTGAGGATCAGATTAGTGGAGGAACTGATGCGATCATCGTATGCGGAACAACCGGTGAATCCTCAACATTGACCCATGAAGAGCATTTGGACGTGATTAAATTCTGTGCGCAACAGGTAGCAGGTAGAATTCCCGTTGTGGCAGGAACCGGTTCCAACTGCACGGAAACAGCGGTTTATCTGTCTACAGAAGCAGAGAAGTTTGGTGTGGATGGATTGTTACTGGTTACTCCTTATTATAATAAGGCAACACAGAATGGTCTTTATGCGCATTTTAAAAAGATTGCTGATTCTGTAAAATTACCTTGTATTCTTTATAATGTGCCCAGTCGTACCGGATGTAATATTGCACCGGAGACTGCGGTAAGGTTATGTACCGATGTGGAGAACATCGTAGGAATCAAGGAAGCAAGCGGAAATATTGGTCAGGTTGTGAAGCTGATGTCGCTGGCAGACGGAAAAGTTGATCTGTATTCCGGCAACGATGATCAGATCGTGCCGCTTCTGGCGTTAGGCGGAAAGGGTGTCATTTCTGTATTATCCAATATAGCTCCCAGGCAGACCCACGATATTTGTGCAAAGTATTTTGCAGGTGATGTGGCAGGAAGCTGTGCAGAGCAGCTCCGTGCAATTCCTTTATACGATGCTTTATTCTGCGAGGTCAACCCGATTCCTGTTAAGATGGCGCTCAACCTGATGGGCAAGGAGGTAGGTTCCTTAAGACCGCCGCTTACCGACATGGAAGAAGCAAATGCTGCTAAGCTGAAAAAAGCAATGGAAGAATACGGAATATTGTAGGAAATTAGGAGGTATTCGATCATGATAAAAGCAATTATGCACGGCTGTAATGGTAAGATGGGGCAGACGATTGCCGGACTTGTTGCAGAAGATGCGGAAATAGAATTGGTGGCAGGAGTGGATGCTTACGACGAAGGCAAAAATTCCTTTCCTGTTTTTACCAATATTGAAGAGTGTGATGTCCCGGCGGATGTGGTGATTGATTTCAGCGCTGCACCGGCGGTGGATGGACTGCTTGCTTATTGTGTTGGTAGGCAGATTCCCTGTGTGCTGTGCACTACCGGATTGTCAGAGGAGCAGTTAAAGAAGGTGGAGGAAGCTTCCGAAAAGGTAGCAATTTTAAAATCCGCCAATATGTCGCTTGGAATCAATATGCTGATGAAGCTTTTAAAGGAGGCGGCATCTATTCTGGTTCCGGCAGGCTTTGATGTGGAGATTGTTGAAAAGCATCATAAGCTGAAGGTGGATGCACCCAGCGGCACAGCGCTTGCATTAGGTGACAGTATTAGAGAAGCGCTGGACGGTGAGTATGAGTATGTCTACGACCGAAGCAATAGAAGGCAGAAGCGCCCACAGGCGGAAATTGGGTTTTCAGCTGTCAGAGGCGGAACCATTGTTGGTGATCATGATGTGATTTTTGCCGGTGCTGATGAAGTGATTACTTTTTCCCATTCTTCTTATTCCAAAGCTGTTTTTGGCAAAGGAGCTGTTCAGGCTGCTAAGTTTTTGAAAGGAAAACCAGCAGGCATGTATCAGATGAGTGATGTGATCGGCTGATTGGAAAAGAGGTTGAAACAGGGAATGAACAAACTGGAATTAATGGAACTGAAATACTTAAAGAGTCTTGCAAACCAATATCCGAATATTGCAGCTGCATCAACGGAGATCATTAATCTGCAGGCTATTTTAAATCTGCCTAAGGGGACAGAGCATTTTCTTACCGATATTCATGGAGAGTATGAGCAATTTAATCATGTTTTGAAAAATGGTTCCGGTTCGGTACGTCGGCAGATTGACGAGGAATTCGGAAATACGCTTAGTAATAAGGATAAGAAATCTCTTGCAACATTGATTTATTATCCGCACGAAAAGCTGGATATTGTTCTGCAGCAGGAGGACAATGTTGAAGATTGGTATAAGATTACCCTTCACCGGCTGGTACAGATCACAAAGAAGGTGGCGTCGAAATATACCCGTTCCAAGGTGCGTAAGGCATTGCCGAAAGACTTTGCATATATAATTGAAGAGTTAATTACGGAGAAATCGGAGGTTTCCGATAAAGAAGGTTATTATAATGAGATCATCCACACTATCATAAGGATTGGCAGAGCACAGGAATTTATTGTTGCACTTTGTAATCTGATTCAGAGGCTGGTAGTGGATCATCTGCATATTGTGGGAGATATTTATGACAGAGGCCCCGGTCCTTATGTGATCATGGATACGCTTATGAATTACCATTCTGTGGATATTCAGTGGGGAAATCATGATATTGTCTGGATGGGAGCAGCCTGCGGTCATCTTCCTTGTATTGCCACAGTGCTCCGGATTGCAGCCAGATACGGCAGTCTGGATACCTTAGAGGATGGATACGGGATTAATCTGATCCCACTGGCAACCTTTGCATTGGATACTTATCAGGATACGAATTGTGATGTCTTTGCAATCAAGTACAATACAGATTACAACACTAAGGATCTGAGCATGGATATGAAGATCCATAAGGCGATTGCAATTATTCAATTTAAACTGGAGGGACAGCTGATTAAAAAGCATCCCGAGTTTCAGATGAATGACCGTCTTCTTTTGGACAAAATTGATTATGAAAAGAAAACTGTTATGGTGAATGGCACAGAATATGCCATGAGGGATACAGATTTTCCTACGGTTGATCCGGCAGATCCGTATAATCTGACACCGGACGAAGAGCAGGTTATGGCAAGAATCCAGCAGGCATTTTTGAAATGCGAAAAGCTTCAGCGGCATGTGAGGTTTTTATTTTCAAAGGGCAGTCTTTATAAGGTTCATAATTCGAACCTGCTTTATCATGGCTGCGTTCCTATGGATAAAAATGGCAAATTTTTATCGGTGAATGTAGAAGGTAAGAAATATAAGGGCAAAGCTCTCTATGATGTGCTGGATAATCTTGCGCGGAAAGGTTATTATGCGAAAAATGATCCGGCGGGAATGCGGAAAGCGCAGGATTACATTTGGTATATATGGGCAGGACCAAATTCTCCGGTGTTCGGAAAGGACAAAATGGCAACCTTTGAACGCTATTTTATCAGCGAACCTGAGCCTCATAAAGAAACCAAAAACAGCTATTATTCGCTGTTAGACCGGGAAGATATTTTAAACTGCATTTTGGAGGAATTTGGATTAGACACCAAAAAATCCCACATTATTAACGGACACGTCCCGGTAGAACTAAAAAAGGGAGAAACGCCGATCAAATGCGATGGAAAGCTTCTTATTATCGATGGAGGATTTTCAAAGGCATATCAGAGCAAGACGGGAATTGCAGGATACACGCTGGTGGCAAGCTCTCACGGAATGCGTCTGGTAGCCCATGAACCCTTTGAATCTACGGAGGCAGCAATTCTGCAGGAGTCAGATATTTTTTCGGATTCCACAGTTGTAGAAATGGCGCCTACAAGAATACGGGTTGCAGATACTGACGTAGGAAGAGAGCTGAAGGAAAGTATCAAGCAGCTTGAACGGCTTTTACAGGCATATAGAGACGGAATCATTATAGAAAAATAATCATAAAACAAGGAGGACAGCCAGGCTGTACCTCCTTGCTTTTGAGGTTTTGCAAAATCCGTTGACCGGATGACTATTTGGCAGATGCTGTGGTACCAGTATCCTTTGCATTTGTACTATTTGTACCAGTACCATTTGTTCCTGTACCGTTTGTAGTCGTGCCATTGGAATCGGCATTGTCGGTGCCATTGCCCAGTACATCATCGGTGAGATCGGAAACACCATTGGCAATATCGTCTACTACATCACCAACAGCATCCCCGGCATCATCCAAAATAGAATTGCCATCGTTTCCGGTTCCGGCAGTGACATCATTTAGATTATCATTTGAGGTTCCAATACCACTGCCTGTATTGGTATCGTTACCGCTTGTGATGCCGTTAGTGTCTTCACCGGCCATATTTCCGGCTCCGCCGTTGTCGATGGTTCCACCGGTGGTATTTCCGGTTCCGGCAGTGCCATTATCTGTAGTTGTGTTGTTGCCGGTAGCTCCTGCCATGTCGTTTGCATTGTTCTTTTTGTCAGTTCCGCAGGCCGTAAGAATGCAAAGCATTGCAATGACGAGAGATACCGAAATAAGCTTTCTCATTTTTTTCATAATGAACCTCCTTATAACTAACAGAACCGCATGATATCAGTTCTTTGTTATTATGCACGGATAAATTTGAAAATATTCGGATAAAATTTTTTTAAGAAAGGCAATCTCTGATATGAAGTTTAGACCATGTATTGATATTCATAATGGTAAAGTGAAACAGATTGTGGGCGGAAGCCTTACCGATCAGGGTGATCATGCTTCCGAAAATTTCGTTGCAGATCAGGATGGAGAATTTTTTGCAGATTTTTATCGTAAAAAAAATCTTTCCGGGGGACATGTAATTCTACTTAATCCGGTAGAAAGTGAATATTACGGGCAGACAAAGCAGCAGGCACTTGCGGCTCTTAAGGCTTATCCGGGAGGTCTTCAGGTAGGAGGAGGGATCACGCCTTATAATGCAGAAGAGTTTTTGAAAGCAGGAGCTTCCCATGTGATTGTCACCTCTTATATTTTTTCTGACGGACACTTTCATCAGGACAGATTAACGGAATTGTGCAGCGCGGTGGGAAAAGATCATCTGGTGCTTGATTTGAGCTGTAGAAAAAAAGGGGGATCTTATTATATCGTTACCGACAGATGGCAGAAATATACGGATGTGTGTCTTAATGAAGAAACGGTTTGGGAGCTTGCCGGATTTTGCGATGAATTTTTAATTCATGGAGTAGATGTGGAAGGAAAAACAGGGGGAATTGAAGAAGAACTGACAGCGCTGCTTGGACAAATCTGTACGATTCCGGCTACCTATGCAGGCGGTGTACATAATTTCCAGGATTTGGAAAAGTTGAAAAAGCTGGGACAGGGAAAAATAGATGTCACCATAGGCAGTGCCTTGGATCTGTTTGGCGGAAATATGAGTCTTAACGACGTACTGAATTATATAAATAATAGAATTATAAAATAATAGAATTATAAATAATAGAATTATAAATAATTAAAAAATAACCTACCTCTTATGAGACGAATCTCATGTGAGATAGGTTATTTCCTTAATCTGATAAAACAATATTACAAATCCTACATAAAATAAACATTTATATTAAGAAGAGAAACATCGTATTATGGATTAATTCGCTATAATCACACCTGATTATAACTTTGTTACGTTTACGGCCTGAGGTCCCTTTTCGCCATTTACTACTTCGAACTCTACAGCAGCGCCCTCTTCGAGAGACTTGAAGCCTTCCATATTAAGTCCTGAGTAGTGTACGAATACATCGTTACCTGACTCGTCAGAGATGAAACCGTACCCTTTTTGGTTGTTAAACCATTTTACTGTACCTTTGTTCATTATAGATACCTCCAAAAAAATAAGTATTAGCTCCCGTTACAAAACACTGTAACAAGTCAATGGTAGCATAGTCGTTTTTAATTGTAAAGAAAATTCTATCGGAATTTTCAATATTTTTTTATGAGAGAGGCCAAAACCATATGAAAAAGTAAATAAAGTTGTTCTATTTTACATATTGTGGTAAAATACAGATAATTGAGCAGCTCCACAAGAGCTGAATGGAGGCGAAAATGGAACAACAGTCTAAAAGAAGAAACCGATTTGCATTGCTTCTGGTGACCGAAAAGAATGATGGAACCATGAAACAACACACCATCAGTCCAGCGCTTGTAGAAGTAGCAGTAGCAGTTCTTTTTATGATTGCGGTTGCGGTAATCTGTAAATTTATTTATGACGGAATTACCATAAAAGAAGCAAGGCAGGAGATTGTGAATCAGATTATCACAATCAATAATCTTACAGATGAAAATGAGGCATTATCCGTAGAAAACTCTACATTATCAAACAAGGTGACCGTTCTCAGTGAGGCCGTGAGCATGAAGGTGGCCACCGAAGATGCGATTTCACAGGAGATGGTTGAGAATGCGATACCGCAAGGTTTTCCCTTAAGCGGTTCAGCGACCATGGAAGAGGTGGAAGAAGGAGAGCCAATGCTGATTTTTACGGCTGTGCAGGGTGTTAATGTGGTCACCAGCGGAACCGGAACAGTGGTCAGTGTGAGTGCGGATGAACAATACGGAAACAGAATCATTATTGATCATGGCAATGGCTATCAATCTATATACCGAAATGGTGGGACAGCCTTAGTCAAAAATGGTGAGGAATTAGGCAAAGGTTACATTTTATTTTCGATAGGGGAAGAGAATCAAGAACTTGGTTATCAGATTATGAAGGATGATGAGTACATTGATCCAATGCTGGTAATAGATATAAACGGATAATCCGAAGGGATTATCCGTTTGCTTTTTCCAATCGTTCAAAAATCATATCATATCCGTCATTTCCGTAATTCAGGGAACGGTTTACACGACTGATGGTGGCTGTGGAAGCGCCGGTCTTTTCTGCTATTTCCAGATAGGTTTTGCGGTCCCGCAGCATGGATGCAACTTCATAGCGCTGGGAGAGGGAGAGCAGTTCATTGACGGTACACAGATCTTCAAAAAAACTGTAGCATTCCTCTTTATTGTTGAGGCATAAAATCGCCTCAAAAAGATGATCTACGGCAGCAGTTTGTATTTTTTTGTTCATATGAAAATACCTCCCGGTAAATATATTCGTACAGTAGAATTTTAACATACTAAAGTTTTAAAGTAAAGCAATAAACAATTTAAACGATGCTTGTCATGTAGTTTTAAATACTATATAATATTCTTAATGCTATAGTAAACGGCATGACAAGTAATGACCGTCAAAGACGGTATGATAAGGAGCGGAATTTATATGACAATAGATAAGGACGATCTGCTGAACAGTATTTTAGCCAGTTTAGGGAGAATTAAGCATATCGAGTTGGATGACATTCCTAATATTGATTTGTATATGGATCAGGTAACCACCTTTATGGACAGGAAACTGAAAAATACGACAAGGTATCCCGAAGACGGGAAAATCCTGACAAAGACTATGATCAATAATTATGCAAAGAATGATCTCCTTCCTCCTCCGGTCAAAAAGAAATACAGTAAAGAACATATGATTCTCTTGATCTTTATTTATTATTATAAAGGAATTCTTTCTATTAACGATATTCAGACGTTACTGCGGCCGGTTACGGAGAAGTACTTTCATACTGGCGGGGAATTGGATCTCAGTGCAGTATATGAAGAAGTGTTCGGGTTAGAGCAGGAAGAGGTTGCTAGTCTTAAGGAAGATATTGTAAAAAAATTCGAAGCATCTAAGGAAACCTTTTCGGCAGCGCCGGCAGAGGACCGGGAAATCTTACAGATGTTTTCATTTATTTGTATGTTAAGCTATGATGTATATGTAAAGAAACTGTTGATCGAGAAGATGGTGGACAGTTTTGGCACAGCGGTTGCGGGGGAAGAAAAGGCAGGGAAAACAAATGGAAAGGACAAAAATGCTAAAAATACTGGAAAATAACGGTTTTCTGGTGGAGGAAGGACTGCATTATTGCGCTGGAGCGGAAAGTATCTATCGGGAAGTACTTCTAAGTTCAGCTCAGGAAGGGGAAGAAAAAATTCCTGTTCTTGACAAGTGTATGAAGGAACAGGATTTTCACAGATATCAGATCGAGGTTCACGGTATTAAGAATGTAGCTCAGACCATTGGTGCTGTCCGGCTGTTTGAAGCGGCATCTGCGCGGAATGACGCCTTGAAGGCAGGAAGGTATGAGGAAGCGGTAGAAGGACATGAGGCTTTTCAAAAAATCTATCAGGAAGAGATAGCTGTAATACGGGAAGCAATCGAAGAATAGAGATGAGTACAGGGCTGTTGCCGGTAAAGATAACCGGACAACAGCCCTGTTTTTTGATAGAAATTCATAGATAATCGACACCTGGCGGCATTTTAGGAAGTTTCCTTCTGCGAAGAAAAGAAGGCAGTCATAAATACAGCAGGAGAATTCCAGTAAATAGTAATCTCGTTGGTGGAATAGCTTCCTACATCATCCACATAGCATTTCATCGGTGCAGTTCCCGGGGCAATCGCAGCCTCAGCGGCAGGATCACAGGGAGTTTTAAAGGGACCGCCGCTGACCCAGCCCGGCATAGGAAGATCGATTCCATCGGCAAATGTAACGCGGTTGTGAGGATTCTTAAAAGCATTTTCACCAAAGCCCGTCACATAACTGATATCAAGAGCGTTGCAGCCAAGTAAATAGTGAAGCTGGTTGAGGGCTGCAGTTCGATATTTTTCAGATTCCTCTTTTTCTGAAAGAAGTCCGGCAAGGATTAAAAGCATGGAGCGGTTACATACCACCATATTGCTTCCCCAGACAAAATCTTCCGGAGCCATGGCGAGATGATAACCGGAGTTCTTTTGAAGCTGGCAGAGCCTGTCTGCTTCTTGGAATAGAATTTTCCGGTATTCTTCTTCAAGATCTTTGGCAGAATGTGAAGGATCGATCAGGACGGTGAGGGTAGCAAATCCGGAGACATCTGTCCAGCCAAAATCTGTTTTGCCAAGGGACATTGCACTATATTCCTTCAGGCGTTTATAGTAATCCGGTGCATTTTCCTTATCGGTGCGGAGAAGCTCCGCGCTTGCCCAAAGTCTCTCATCCAGATCGCACTCATCATCATATTCGCCGGTATTACTGCCCTCCGGGTTATAGAACCCTACATAAGGATTCGTTTCCAGCCAATTCCATGCCCGGCGTGCAGCTGCAAGCGCATCCGCAGCGAAATCGGGAAGCCAATCTTTGTAAATGCGGGAAGCTAATGCCATCACAGCGGCAAAATCAGCGGTTGCCATAGAGGATACCGGATAGATCATAAACTGTGCATGGTCTTCTTCGGGCATAATAAAGTCAATATGATTAAAGGAGGTAAGCTTATGGTAACAGCCGCCGGAAGGAGCCTGCATTTTTAACATCCACTTCAGTTCATAAAGACATTCACTTAAAAAGTCAGGCATTGCGCTGCCGCTTTCCGGAATATTCAGATTCATCTGTAAGCTTTTCGGAAAAAGCTCATAGGCATATAAAAGGTGTCCAAGAGCTACAGCACCTGGGGAAGTATAGCGCCCGAAATCTCCGGCATCATGCCAGCCGCCTGTCATGTCAAAGCGTTCCGGATTCGGAGCTTTGGAAATATAGTCCTCAAGAAAGATGGATGGGGCGGTATGACATGCATCGTGAGTATAGATACCTGCGTGCTCACTTTTCAGAGAACAGCCGCATCTTTGATAGTAGAAGGCTTTCATAAGATTCTTTTTTAATTCATCATATACATGATCATCAATTTGAAAGGTGTGTGATTTCTCGCCGTTGCCGGCAAGAATATAGTAGCGTCCCGGTGTATGGATACATGAAAAATCAATTGAGTAAACATTCTCACCTGCGCATGCATCCTCTTTTGCGGGGGACGTGGTGCCATCGAAAACACTATGCTGGGTATCTGCACAAATTAACTGGAAATTACATGGAAAAGTAGAAACAGCTACCTTTTCCGCATTTGGAAGATATCCCACTTGGTTTACATAAATTCCCATAAACAAACCTCCGTTGTTATAATATTACCTTTATCATACAATGCTTAATAAAGGTTGGCAATTAATTTATCATCAGAAGTCTTCATTTTTCACGTTAATCTAAAAATAAAAATTTTTTAAAGAAATGTGAAGATGTTATTAAAAATGGTTCGTTATAATAAATGAGAAATGAAAACAGACAGAAAGCGGGGTGGAGAAAATAAGTATTGCGGAAAAGACAGCAGTCTGTACGGAAAGCAGACTGGAGGAATTGATTGACAGCTACGATAAGCTTGTTTTTTCCATCTGCTACAAACTGACCGGAGATTACTTTGCTGCGGAGGATCTGACCCAGGAAACATTTCTCTCTGCATTTCAAAAATATGAAACCTTTGACGGAGGCAATGAGAAAGCGTGGATATGCAGAATTGCTACGAATAAGAGTATTGATTATCTGCGCAGCGCCAGTCGAAGGAATGTACCTACGGAGGACAGTTTTTTTGAAGCCGCAGTAGAAAAGCGGGGATCGCCGGAGGAAATCTGCATAGAGGAAGATGTAAAGCAGAGGCTGGAAATTTACTGCGGTCAGCTAAAACCTCCCTATAATGATGTGGCAAGGGCATATTATTTGGATGAGCAGAGTCCAAAAGAGATCGCTTTAAAACTGGGGCAGAATGTAAAAACCATACAAACACAGATTTACAGGGCAAGAGAGATGCTGCGAAAGATCTACGGAAAGGAGGAATCGGTATGAAAGGATATCCTACGGACGAAGAATTGAATCTTTTGATTGAACAGTTGGAAGAGCAGGAATTGTATGCGCCAAGGCACTTGAAAGAAGAAATTATGAATAAGGCATTTCCCAAACAAACCGAGCAGGCGCAGCCAAAGCACAAAAGAGGCAGATCGGAATCGATTACACTATTTACGTATCGTCTTAAAATTATAGCGGGTATGGCGGCAGCGCTTATTATGCTTATACTCATTCCTTTCCAGGCAGAAGCAGATATGACGGCAGATGATGCCGCAAGGCAGCAAAAACGCTCCGAGGCTATGGAAGAGAAATATATGAACAGCAATGTCAGCAGTGTAAATAACTTATTGAATGAGGGAACCAGAAGAATTGACGATAAGATCAATTCCTGGCTTGGGATAACAGAAGAATATCCTGTAAACAGTTTATTTTAAATAGTGAATGGAGGAAATCATTATGAAAACTAAGAAAAAGAACAGATTTTTAACTTTTTGCTTTTCGTGTCTCCCTGGAGCGGCGGAAATGTATATGGGATTTATGAAAATGGGAGTCAGTATGATGCTTTTGTTTTTTGCCATGATCATGCTGGCGGTCGGGCTGCATCAGGGAGTAGTCGTTATGATTGGTGTGGTGGTATGGTTTTACAGCTTCTTTCATGCAAATCATCTTGCCGGGCTTTCCGATGAAGAGTTTGAAAAGGTGGAGGATAACTATATATTAGGGATGGATGGGATTCCTGGGGTTCGCTCTATGGTGGATAAGCATAACAAATGGGTGGCAGGAATACTGATTTTTATCGGAGTATGCTTTTTGTGGAATTCTGTGGAAGATCTGCTTCGGGCAGTACTGCCGCAAATGTATCAGTTTATTCCCAGAATGATGTGGAGAATCGGCAATTACATTCCCAGTCTGGTAGTCGGTGTGTTAATTATCGTTGTGGGGATTAAAATGATCAAAGGGAAAGAAGCATCTTTGCCGGAAGATACGGAAAACTAATAGAGAGGAGCCGCATGCAGATGGGTAAACAAACAATCAGAATCCGCAGGATAGGTTCTGTGACTTTTGGAATTGTTTTAGTGATAACGGGTGTTATATTTTTGCTTCAGCAATTTATTCCCAAGATAGATTATGTGATCGTATTCCGTTTTTGGCCGATCGTGCTGATTGGACTGGGAATCGAGGTCTTATTGGGGAGCAGACAGAAAAATGTTGAAGTACTGGATGAAGAAGGGAAGATAGTAGAACAAAACAAGGTGATCTATGATATCCCGGCAATTGTGCTGACAGTGGTACTTATCTTCTTTTCCATATTTATGGCTATAATGAATTGGGCGCTGATCCATTCTCAGGATATTTATTTTAGATGGTGAAGAGGAGTATAATAATACTCGGTGTATAGCAATACCCCGGATTTAGAAGATCCGGGGTAATATTGTTTACTTAGAAGCTGCCTTTTGAGCGAATTGAGTTGTTACTAATTTGTCATAGGGAACACGCTCGGGAAGTTCACCGGACTGCTCTAAGATATTTTGAAGGAGCATAAAGGAGTCCTCTTCAAAGATCAGATCAGCTTTCCAGGTATCCTGCTCATAATACCGTGTAATGATGGTGGTGAGGGTAGCAAGGTCTGTTTCCTTAAATTGTGGTTGAATAACCTTGGCGATTTCTTCGGGAGTATGAGAGGAGACATAATCCATTCCCCTTTGCAGCGCATTGGTGAAGGATTGAATCAGCTCGGGATTTTTGTCCAGATAGCTCTTTTTGGCGCTGAATGCGGTGTAAGGGACATAGCCGGAATCTTCACCCAAGGAAGCGACTACGTATCCGTCACCTTTGCTTTCCAGCGAGGTGGCGTGCGGTTCGAATTCCACCGAAAAATCCCCTTGGCCGCCGGAAAATGCCGCTGCGGTGGAGCCGAAATCAATACTCTGGTCAATGGTCAGGTCCGATTTTGGATCAATCCCGTTCTTCTCTAAAATGAATTCAAACACCATCTCGGGCATACCACCTGTCTGACTCCTCACAATGTAAATAATTGTTCGATAGCTGCCGGGAGGTAATTTCTACCGGTAAATTCGGAAGAAAATTGTTGGTCAAAGCTGCAATCTCTTCTCTGGATTTCACAATATCATAGGGCTTTTGCGAATTGTCCGTATCTTTCAGAATTCCCAATTCTTTCATTAGTTCGATATAGGGGAGGATACTATGCTTTGTTTTTTTAAATCCGAGAGAGGTCAGACGCTCGGAAAGGTATTTAGCAGAAGTGTATCTGCGTTTATCTTCCATAATCAGTTTCATGACAATGGCAATAATTGTATTTTCTCTGCGGTTCATTTCAGACGCTGGACAGTAACTAATCAAATTTGATAATCCGTATTTTAAAGTGATTTCCGGCATCCCATTTTCATCTACGTCAACCCGGTCTATTAAAAGTTCAATGTCTCTGCGGTCAAGTGTTCCTTTGGCAATGATCTGATCTGCTACATCCAGGGCATTGTTAAACTTATCTTTTACATTTGGAGACTCAAGACTTGCTGCTTTCAGTTCTTTTATCTGAATTTCCAGACCATGAATTTGTGAAATTAAATCATTCTGTAATGTTTCATAGGCTTCACTGATTAAAACCTCATTTTCAGTAGAGATAGATAGATCGTTTACCCTCTGAGCAAGCCGCATCTTTAACAGCAGCTTTAGCTGAGATTTTTTTTCTTCCATGACGGATTGCAGCTCCTGCTGTTTTTCTTCTGAGGATTTTTTTCCTTTTTCAAAGTACTCCAGATCATAGGCGGAAATCGTTTCATACAGGGCATTGCGGCACAGCTTAATATAATTCAAAACATCCTCCATCAGATCATGCTCCTCAATAAGATGGGCTTTAGCGCAGTAACGCTTGCCTTTTGTATTATAGGTGGTGCAGATATAATATTTCCGTTCGGTATCGGAGGTTTTTCGCTTAATGGGTGTTAGTTTGCTTTTGCAGTCCTTACAAAACAGGCAGCTTCCGAAAGGATTTGGAATGTCTTTTCTGGACCATTGTCCCCGGCTGCCGCGATAATTTGTGCGGTTTCGCTTCTCTTTTAATTCTTGTACGAGCAAAAACGTTGCTTTATCTATAATTGCCGGATGGTGATTCTCGAAAATATATTGTTCTTCTTCAGGTACGCGCTTGTCTTTCCCATGAACCGTGTTTCTTGCCCGTTTTTTTAAACGAAGTGTCCCGATATAAAAATCATTATTTAGCAAAGCTTTTACCATTCCATCTGACCATTTTATTGCAATAGTTCGTCTGGAGAGGCACCTTTGTCCTGTTTCCCTCCTGTGGAGAAGCATGGACGGAGTGGGAATTCCCTGATCGGTAAGATAGTTAGCGATCTTTCGGTAGCCATAGCCGGAAATGTACAGTTCAAAGATCATCTTCACATATTCCGCCTCTTTTGGAGCTATCTCCAGAATGCGTTTATCCTTTGCATTCCTGTGATAACCCAAAGGGGGCTGCGTCACCAGGGTACCTTCCTTTTGCTTTGCGCCGATGGCACGCCTTATTTTTTTGCTGGTATCCTTGATATAACGCTCGTTAAACCATGTTTTAATACCGATCGTATCATCGCTGGAATTCATAGAATCGTAATTATCATCGATGACAACCAGGTGCTTCCCACGTTCCTGAAATTCGTCCAGAAGAAGAAGTACCTTTGCATTGTGCCTGCCCAGTCTGGAAAAATCCTTTACATATACCGTATCAATATCCCTGTTCAAATCAGCCATAAGCTGTCCAAAGCCGGGACGGTCAAAAATATAACCGGATACACCGTCATCCTCGTACCAACGGTCAATGACGCTGCCATGTTCTGCCGCGTATTGATTGATGATCAGCTTTTGGTTTTCTATGGATACATAATTTCGCTTGTCATCATCTCTGGAAAGGCGTACATATCCGGCATTCATATTATTATCCTTTCTGAGTTATCTTCCCAGTGATTTCTGATTAACGCTTTCATTCCGATATGTATATTTTTATTCGGCTGGCCGTCAAGGTATGTGACAACCCGGAATCCGATTCTTTTAAAGCGTTCTTTCGCAGCGTCAAAATCTTCCTGTGTGGAAAAATGATCCCGCCAAAGATAATAGGTTGGCTTATTTATGATTATCATTTCCTTTCTGTGGGTCTTGCATTTCTGCATAAAAACAGAGTTTTATTTAGTATATGAGAAGTTATCTTGTCCGTTGTCTGTCCGACATATTCTTTTTTTGAAATTACAGTTATTTTGTATAATTCAATTGATAGTGAGACATAATTATGCTATAATTATGTTAATTGAAGAAAGGAAGTGGTACTCATGCCAATAATTATGCCGATTAAAGACCTTCGTAATACAAGTGAAATATCAGACATGGCTCACAGGACGCAGGAACCGATTTTTATTACCAAGAACGGCTACAGTGATTTAGTTGTTATGAGCAGCGAACTATATGATACATTTGCAAAAGCAAATCGTATTGATCAGGCAATCTATGAATCGGAAAAAGAACTGGAAGAAGGTGGCGTTTCTATTGACCTTGATGATGCATTCGAGCGGTTAAATAGAAAA
>CAMWJC010000037.1 GCA_947174495.1 uncultured Lachnospiraceae bacterium
TAAAGAAACCATCATACAAAAGCTTTAACCCTTTCACTCCGGTACAGAGATTTAAAAATTCTTCTCTCTGTTCCTCTGTCCATTTATCAAACTTCTCCTGAAGTACTCTGCTCTTTTTAATTTCAACAAGCACCTCTTCTTTCTCCCTGATTATGGGAAAGTACTTTTTTAGTTTTGATGTCATTCAAAATCCTCCTTCTGTGCTCTTTGTGAACTGTCCCTATGTTAAATTAAAAATGATTTGAAATTCCCGGCAGAATCTGCCAGATGTGCGAAATACACAAACCTAGGAATTCTCGAATTCTGAAATTCATAAATTCAAGAATTATAAGAATATGTTAAACTATAGCATATAAAATGCTGTTTATCTCACAGAAATTTTATGAACCTAAAATGCAAAGAAAAATCTGCACAACACTATATGCTGTGCAGATTTTCAATTTTTATCTCATCAAATACATGATATTGTATGTTGATCAAAACTTCATGTCAAAGACCGCCGAAAATTTCTACTTCACATTCAACGCCCACCACTTCCTATAAAGAAGTGACCTCTTCCTTTATTTCAAAATATCTCTTTTCGATCAGCTTCTGCATATACGCGCCTACCTTCTTTTGATCTTCCTTCGGAAGTTCTTTTACACGGATTGGCTTTCCGTAATCCAGAATCACTGTGGTCTTCCTTATTTTGGGAAGATGATCTTCAAATATGTCTGCCGAATTATAGATTGTCATAGGAACAATAGGACATCCCGTCTTGGTGGCAATCTTAAAACTCCCCTCATGGAATTCCATAAAGGTATGGTTTTCTCTGTTTCTGGTTCCCTCAGGAAAGATACAGATGGAAATACCGGATTTTACCTTTTCAATTGCGGCGAGAATCACTTTAAGTCCCTGCTTAATATCATTTCTGTCAAGAAACAGGCAGTGAAGATTCTTCATCCAGTTTAGCAGAAGCGGATACCTCAGCATTTCCTTTTTGGCAATATAACCGGTCGGTCTGGGGACACGCACATAGGTAATCAGAATATCAAAATAGCTCCTGTGATTTCCGATGTATAAAACCGGCTCATCTACAGGCACATTTTCTTCTCCCCGCACGATCACCTTTGTCCCCGATATGAACAGACAAACCCGGAAAGCCCAGTTCACAATTGCCAGAGAGCTTTTATTCTTAATCTCCATATTAAACTTTCCGATGATCCACTCTGCAATTAAGAGGGGAATACTGCAAACCAAAAATAATAATACAAAACATACCACTAATATAAATCGTATCATAAGTTCTCTCCACATTGGCATTTTCAGCATTTATCAGTATAGAACACAGACGGTGTTTTGGCAATCATTTCCACCACTTTTTCAAACTGCATTCCATGGGATGCTTTTACCAGTATTGTATCCTGTCTCTTCAATATTTGGGAAAGGTTACCCAGCATTTCATCTCTTGTGGGGAAATAATAGCTTTCCATTGCTCCGGATTTCTCTTTTTCCCGCTCTATTGCCTGTTCATAAATACAACGGGCCAGACTTCCCACGCAGATGAGTACATCTATCCCTTTATCCGATGCGTATGTGCCGATCTCGCCGTGCAGCTTCTCCTCATCTGTTCCAAGTTCAAACATATCTCCTAAAATTGCCACTTTACGTCCCAGCGCCGTGGCAAGGAGGTCAAGCGCCGCCCTCATGGATACCGGATTTGCGTTATAACAGTCGTCAATTAAGACACCGTCTGCAAGCTCCATCGCATTGCTGCGTCCGCCCACTGCTTTTACATCCGCTATTCCCTGCTTGATTTCTTCCGCTGTAAGTCCCATCAAAAATCCTACGCCTGCTGCCGCCAACGCATTCCACACCATGTGTTCGCCGGGCAGGGGAATCTGAACAGGAAACACGTGCATGGAAGCATGAATCACTGCCTGTGTCCCAAGCAGTCCCTTATTGCAAACATCCGATGCAAAAATATCATTTGCAGTGCCTAGTCCAAACCGGCGCGGGGCATGGGTTCCCTTTTGCGATATCTTTATAAGCTGGTCATCGTCCCCGTTTACAAGCACATAGCCATCCGGGTTCATATAATCAAAAATTTCCGATTTTGCCTTTAAAATTCCTTCCCGGCTCCCCAGATTCTCCAGGTGGCACTGTCCGATATTGGTCAGTACGCACACATCCGGTCTGGCTATTTTACTCAGCCTGTGCATCTCACCGAAATTGCTGATTCCCATCTCAAGCACGGCCGCCTCATGTTCCTCCCGGATAGAAAGCACGGTAAGAGGAAGCCCCACCTCATTATTAAAGTTTCCCTGCGTCTTTAACACCCGATATTTGCGGGAAAGCACTGCTGCAATAAATTCCTTGGTGCTGGTCTTCCCCACACTGCCGGTAATCCCTACTATCGGAATGGTAAATTGCTTTCTGTAAAATTCCGCAATTTCCCTAAGCGCTGCAAAGGAATCCTCAACCAAAATATATGGAATAAGAACATCCTCCGGAGGCTGCTCACACACCACACCCAGTGCTCCCATCTGCGCCACCGAAGGGATAAAGCTGTGTCCGTCAACCTTCTCCCCCTTCGTTGCAACAAAAACTCCGCCTTTTTCCATTTTTCTCGAATCAATTACAACACAGGCTGCCTCTGCGGCAGCGGCCTCTTCCGATTGCGGATTCGGATGATAAAGCGCTCCTCCGCAGGCTTTGGCAATATTAATAAGCGTCATATTTTTCATTTTGCACCATGCCTTTCCTTTTCCATCTGGATTTGGCTTATGTATCGTTAAATACTTTTGGGATCCTCGCGAAGTGCCAGCCGGAGTATCTCCTCGCACAAATCTCCGAAATCCATTCCCAGCGCGGCCGCTTCCTGAGGAAGCAGTGATGTGGGTGTCATTCCCGGAAGGGTATTGGCCTCCAGACAATAAACTTCCCCTGTCTTGCTCATCATAAAGTCCATTCTGGCATAATTCTGAAGCCGCAGCGCTGCAAAAACTTTTTCCGCATAGCCCTGAATTTCCTTTGTTTTTTCTTCAGGCAAATCTGCAGGACAGGTATCTACAGTCGCCCCCGGCTGATATTTATTCTTATAATCATAAAAACCGGTAAGAGGAGCAATCTCGATCACCGGAAGCGCCCTCCCTTCCATCACTCCTACCGAAAATTCCCGTCCTTTGATATACTGCTCCACGATCACCTCTTCATCATAAGTGAATGCTTCCGCAAGGGCTGCCTCATAATCTTCCTCATCGGCTGCGATCGCAACCCCTACACTGGAACCGCCGCAACATGCTTTTACAATGCAGGGGAACACCGGCTCCTGCTCACTTTTCTGTCCCTTTCTAAGCCGGAATCCCATGGGTGTGGGAATCCCGTATACCGCAAACAGCTCCTTGGAAATTCCTTTATTCATGGAGATCGCAGAACTCAAATAATCGGTACCTGTATAGGTGATTCCCATCAGGTCAAAGCATGCCTGTATTTTTCCGTTTTCCCCATTTTCCCCGTGCAGCGCCATAAAGACCACATCAGCCTCCTGACACAACCTAATCACATTCGGCCCAAAGAAATTCTTTTTTCCATCCGGACGCATGGCTTTGATCTGTTCGATATCCGGATTTTTCTCTGTAACCATTCCTATTTCCGCCGCCCAGTCTTTCTCCATGCCAAAAACCGTTTCCGGACTTATGCCGCATGCATCTTCCCCTGAAACAGTATCTTCCCCCTCATATCCCAGATACACATCCAAGAGAATCGCCTGATGCCCTCTTTCCTTTAAAGCACGGTATATCATGGTTCCGGAACTAAGAGAGACATCCCTTTCCGTACTGATTCCTCCTGCCAAAACTACGATTTTCATAAGAAACCTCCATTATTTTGTATGACCGCCTACAATCTCACTGAGCATAAAAATCAGTTTACTGTTCGCGCCAAACTGTTTCATGATTCCCAGAGTCTCATCCGTCTGGCTGTAATTGTTCTCACCTTCATTATCAATATAGCAGATTGCCTGTTCGTTTCTCCCCATTAGATAATGAAGATGATTTTCAATCACATTGTCATACTCATGATTTGAAATCATATAATCTACCATAGTCAAATACATCATATTCTCAAGCAGCTTAAGATTATGCTCATTTCCTTCACCTTCTTCAACAAGGTATACCGAACTTCTTGCTCCTTCCGAAATATCCTCAGCCCTTTGCATCAATTCCTTTGTGATGCTCTCACATAAATCCAGATTTACACGCTGTTTCGTTGAGATATAAGTCACATATCCCAAAAAGGTCACTTCATCCAGTTCTCTCTGATCCTCCGTCTGTCGTAA
This sequence comes from uncultured Lachnospiraceae bacterium, assembly GCA_947174495.1. Lineage (GTDB taxonomy): Bacteria > Bacillota > Clostridia > Lachnospirales > Lachnospiraceae > Suilimivivens. Next base: position 4,319 of record CAMWJC010000037.1, read on the forward strand.
ATATTCCGTTAAGAATCTATTGCAGGCGGATAATCCGGAGGCACGGTACAACTCTGCAGCCGCTGCGAATTTCCACGGATCTGCTTCTTTTATTTCTTTTTCCCCGTTAAGCTCCACATATTTCCATGCGCGGTCCGATGCTTTCAGACAGTCTGTAGCAAAAGCATTTTCATAATATTGATACAGGTAACTGAATTTAGCCAACACCGCCGCAAATGCCTTTGTCGCTTCTATATCTTCCGGCTCCACATAGGATGCCGGGCTCTTTCCCGCTCCCTGTTCATAAACAGTTACACCGCTGTATACTGCCCCGGACGCCGGATCTTGCATTTTCAAAAGCCATTCAATCTCGTAGCGAATCTCATCCAATATATCCGGAATGTCATTTCCACTCTCTGGAATTCCCATACCATCACCAAATGCGCTACCGTACAATTCATATGCCAGAAGCATCACTCCGATGTTTTCTGCCGCTGTTACCACTTCCTTTGATCCCATTTCATCCTGATGCCATCCGCCGCTCACATTAAGCGATACAGAAATATCCTCTCTAAGCACCGCATTTCCCGTATGGCATGCATTATGCGCTCTTTCCCCTGCAAATTCATTGGTGAGCGACATTCCGCAGCGATTATAATAATACTGACGACAGGCTTCCTGAAACACTCGGACATACATATCATCCGCAATCTCAAAATTGTAAGATCTGCCCAGAACAGGTGCTTCCAGATAGTAAGTCCCCGGCTGTGTCAATGCTGAAAAATCACCATAGCATAACTGGTTCTCTTCATTTCCCCCATATTCTCCTGTTTCCGGAGCTCCTACAAATACCTTTTCTCCTGTATCAGCATTTATGACATAAAACTCCGCTGGCAATTCTCCTCCCCGAAAAACTGCCATTTTCGTACCATCCGTTATGTATCCCAGTTGATTAACCAGTATATTGGGCCGACTTACTGGTACCTCATAAGCCAGATCCGGTTCTTCCTCCATACTGGTAATGCCGGGTTCTTCTACTTTGGTGTTCTCTGTAAGCGGCGGCGCCCCGCAGCCGCTCAGAAGTAAAATCAGGCAGACCGCAGCCGCTATTTTTATCCTGTACAAAGTCATTGTTTTACTTATACGTTTCCTTTCCATCATTACCTTTGTTATTATACATTTTTTTCACAGGCAGGTAAAGGAAAGCTTTCATCCGCGTAAACAATTTTTCCTTCAATCATAGTGCACATGCATTTTGCTTCTGACTTCAGGGGGCACGCATCAAAAATAGCAATGTCCGCATCCTTTCCGACCTCCAGTGACCCTACTCTTTGATCAGTCCTGCATATCTGTGCCGGGTAAATCGTGATGGACTTTAACGCTTCCGTTTCATCCAGCCCCGATTTTACTGCCAGTCCGGCACAGATTGGAAGAGACTGGATAAGTGATACCGGATGATCTGTGGTTATTGCTGTCTTCACTCCTTCTTTGTTTAAAATCCCTACCGTCTTAAAAGCCATATTCTGTACCTCGATCTTATTTCTGCTGGCAAGATCCGGTCCTACAATTGCCGGAAATCCGGATTCCTTTACCTTTTCCGCAATTAAATGTCCCTCGCTGCAATGATCCAGCGTCATGGAAAGTCCAAACTCCTTCCCGATCCGAATAGCTGTCTGAATATCATCCGCACGATGCACATGTGCCTTTAAGGGAATTTTCCCTTCAAACACAGGCACCCATGCCTCATAATGAAAATCCTCCTCTTCCTTTTTAAGAGAAGTACATTTCTTTTCATAATATTTCTGTGCCTTAAAAAGCTCCTCCCGCAGCATTGCCGCAATTGCCATTCTTGTTGCCGGGGACTTTCCCTGACCGGAATAGTTCACCTTGGGATTTTCTCCAAAAGCAATTTTCATTGCTGCCGACGAGAGAACCAGCATATCATCAATACATCTTCCGCAGGTTTTTACAAAGGAAAAGGTACCTCCCACTACGTTAGCGCTTCCGGGGCCGATCATGGCGGAAGTGATTCCCGCTTTTATCGCGTCGTCAAATGCTGCATCCATTGGATTGATCGCATCCAGGGCACGAAGCTGCGGAGTGATCGGATCTACTGTTTCGTTGCAATCGTCCCCTTCCATTCCCTTCTTTTCTTCTGTAATTCCCATATGGCAATGGGCCTCAATCAGTCCGGGCATCACCAGATGTCCAAGGGCATTGATTACAGTCACATTTTCCGGCAAAGGAAAAGGGGCTCCATTTATCATAGGCCCCAGTTCGGTTATTTTTCCATCCTCAACGCAAAGATATCCCTTTTCCCATATTTCGCCGGTCATTGTCATTACTTTCCCGCCAATAATATATATCATTTTTCTGACCTCTCTGCATGCTAATTTAATTTCATCATCGGATTAACCGGTTCGCCGTCCTTTGTCAGCTTAAAATATACGTTTGTACCCTCTACAGAAAAGTACTTTGTGGGAGCTGCCACTTCCGCAATGATATCTCCCGCCGCCACATAGCTTCCCTCTGAGACAAGGATATTGGTAAGCTGACCATAGGTAGCCTCATAACCGCCCCCCAGTTCCATGACTACAGCATTCCCGATCTGTGGATCTTGAAATACACTTTTTACTTTTCCTGCCGATGCGGAAGTGATCAGATCACCCTCGCTTGCTTGTATGATAATGGCAGGATTATATTTATATTGCTGCAAGGTCGGAAAATACACGGTCTTGTCCATACTGTAATTGACCAGAATATTTCCCACAATCGGCCAGATCAGGGTATCAGAATCGCCAAAGGTAAGCGCCGGCTGCATAGCTGTTGATAATGCAGGAGTTCCTTCCTGTGCCTTTTCATCTTCCTTTATCTCTCCGCCGGAGGGTACGGGCGATGTCTCTGCACTTTTATTCTCATCTTCCTCCTCTTCTGTTTTCGTGTTTCGCGCCTGCTGTGCGCCATCCGACATGCTGTCGCTTTCAGACTGATCCGGATTCTCTACTTTCTGAGAATTTGTTTCCTGAAAATAAGGGTCATAATCAAGGTCATCCGCCAAAGTGGCTCCTCCTGTCACATTTTCTGCAAGCTGCGTATCGCTTTCCCGCATAGGACCGGCAGCCGAATTATTTTCAATGGCACTCAAATCCACTACATAACCTTCATCCTGACGGCTGTTATCTCTCCCCAGCCACAGGCCTGTTGCTGTCAGTGATCCCAAAACAAGCACGGATGCGGCAATCATAAGAAACCGTTCTTTTGAAAAACTTCTTCTACGTCTTCTTCTCATCATCTTAATAACTTATCTCCTTTCAGTTCTTATGGATAGTTTTGCCCTTTTTTCCTGCTTTATTCAAATTTTGAAATTGTTGCCTCCTCAAAAAAATAATTTAAAATCTCTGTGTAGTCTTCTCCTCTTACGGCCATCTCATTGGCAGCATACTGGCTCATACCCATACCATGACCCTTGCCGTGCACCAGAAATGAAATTTTGTTTTTCTCTTTTTCTATATGAAAGTCGGCAGATGAAAGACCATAATCGACTCTCATCTGTTCACCCGACACAAATTCCTGATTCCTTTGTACATAGAGCACATACCCTGCGCTATCCCGATACAAAACAGTTTCACAGTCTCCTTCCTCAGCCCTGATCTCCTCATTTTTTAAAATCTCTTCCTCCGTGATCAAATACTTTAAACATTGTTCCCATATTCTCTCAAATTCCCTTTCATTAAAAACTACTGTGCTCGAATAATCGGGCGAAAGAAAATCCCTGTCACAAAGCACTCTTTTTAAATAGGGGTACTCTGTAAGTCCCAGCTCCTGTGCCTCCCTTGTCGCTCCATTGCTGACCGCAAAATAAGCTCCGCTTACAGGCTCTCCCTGATAAGTCAGGCAGATACCTCCTGTTTCCGCTGCGGCTTGCCGGAAATTATCGGAAAGCAGCCCACTGCCGTAATCTTCATCAGTAAGAAAAATCTCCTCATCTCCCCGATCTTCTTTCATAGCGTATATCTCCGACCGGATCAGAACTGCCTGCGCTTTTAAGGCTTCCATCTCATAACTGCTGTTTATACTTCTTGAGAGTTTATCTGCCACATAGATTTCAAGTGGAATTCGTTCTGTTCCTACTTTCGTCTCATTATATAGATACACCCGGCTCTCCGTAAGCCGCTCGTCCACCCGTTCCTCTGCCTCCGCTCTCCCTTTTTGAATATTTCCAAAGCAAAAGGTCAGTATATAAGGAAGAAGGAACAAAAACAAAAGAACCGTGCCGGGATTTCTAAAGGAAAATCCCGATACGATTCTTTTTCTTTTGACAGTTTGAAAGACTCTAAGTTTTTTCATAAGGCACCTCTATATACCAGTCTATGTAGAGTGCCGTTCGTTCATGCTCATTGAAATTTTACTATTGATGCAGAGCATCCTGACATACTCCTTATGCCGTTTGGGAAAACGCTGTATCTTCTTTTCCGTGCAGTGCCATATCCACATGCTGGACTGTTCCCACTGCTCCGTTTTCGTACAAAAAGATACCTGTTTTACGGATCAACGCGTTTACCTGATTGTTTTCACCTGTGAGTGTGAAATCCGTAGAAGCATTTTGAAGACAGATCGCGCCCACTCCCTTTTCTGCCAGAGAGTAAAGCTGCTTGTTCCCATTTTCATCCATCACCCAGATCTTCAATTTATCCCAGATTTCATCGCCTTCGTCAATGAATCCGTTATGATCCGTGTCATATGCGGCAAGATCTTCAAAACCATTTCCGGATTTGGCGCCAAACAACTCCGTACCGTCATTAATAATACCGTCTCCATTTTTATCAAGGGCTAAAAAACCGCTCCTTGCTGAAAGCTGATTGATCTCATCCAGTTCTCCGTCCCCATCCAAATCAAACAAAAAGGTCTGATCCGAAAGCTCCGCAATGTTGCCATCCAGATTGATGACCAGCGGATCACATACTGCCGTCTTTCTTATGCTCACGGTTTCTTCATAATACTCCTGAAAACTACGGCTCATTTCCAGATTGAGATTAAAATTGATCTCTCTTCCATCTGCACACCGGACAGTTCCCTGTGTAGAAAATCCGGTATTCTCAGTCTCCTCATGGTAATACTGCCTGGTAAACTGATAGGTGCGGATATTCACTCCTGATCCAAAAAGCAGATTCTGAGAAGCCATTTCCTGAGAAGTGACGTTCTGAGAAGCGGTGTCTTGATTGCTTTGATTTGTTTCACTCTCCGCTGACAGGTTTTGATCCCAGACACCATTTCTTCTTCTCTCCGGAAAAAGAATATTCATCAGGAAAATAATGCACTGCTGCCGGATATCCCGAAGCTGCTTTCCCGGGTCTGTAGTGTCAATATTCCGGATATTCCCCACTCCAAAGGGCTTCAGCCTGGCTTGTATCTCATCCAGCCGTTTTTGAAGCTGTTCATCAGCATTCTCCTTTGTCTTTGTCTGTGTCTGCTCCTGACCTACATCTGTTCCAAGCAAGTTTCCAAACAGAGCTCCGGTTCCATCCTTAAGGCTCTGCTTTCCGTTTGTAATAACAAATTTACTGACTCTTCCTGATATGGAAGAAAATCTTCTGGCGGATTCCATTCCTATACTGCTGGAATCTATTCGCATTCTTCCTCCTTTTCAAGTCCCTTGCCTCTACTTCCCCTCCCTGATCCATAAAAACAAAAATGATATACATGAAGGCTGTCCCTTTCCTTCCGCATACCATCCGTGGCGACTAAATTCATATTTGCAGAATGCCCTGGCCATAGGTACCTGCACTATATTTATCGACCGGTTTGCAAAAAAATTTAGTCTTCCGCATATGCATTAATAATTGCAGTTGCGTATTTAACGCAGAAATGAGGTTCTATGGACGAAACAAAAACAGGAAAACCTTTCCTGATCAAGCTTCTCATCAAATTGCTTCAGGGCACCCTGATTGGATTAGGCTCTGTCCTGCCGGGCATATCCGGCGGTGTCCTAAGCGTGGTATTCGGCGTTTATAAACCGATAATGGAACTCCTTGCCGATCCTGCCAAAAAGATAAAAACCCATTTGCCAAGGCTGATACCTTATTTCGCAGGGGCAGTAATAGGATTTCTGGGTGTGGCTAACCTGCTTACGTACTTTCTCGAAAAATACCCTGCCCCATCCATTTGCCTTTTTGTGGGACTGATTGCCGGCATGCTTCCCTCCCTGTGGCAGGAGGCCGGGATGAAAGGGCGGAACAAAAGCTCTCTGCTTGCCACTGCCGCTGCCATGCTTTTTGTGTTTGCCTTTTTATCCTTTTTAAATGCCGCCAGCTTCACCATCACCCCCGGATTTTTATGGTACATATTCTGTGGTTTTGCCCTTGCCCTAAGCATCATTGCACCGGGTATGAGCTTTTCCGCTCTGTTAATGCCCCTTGGGCTTTATGCTCCTTTTGTAGACGGCATCGGGCATTTAGATGCGAATGTTCTTATTCCCGGAGGCTTGGGCTGCGTGCTTACAATCCTGTGCATGGCAAAAGCCGTAGACTCTTTGATCACGAAGTACTACAGCCTCTCCTTCCACGCCATATTCGGTTTTGTCACCGCCGCAACCATTATGATCATTCCTTTTGAAAGCTTTACCTACTCCACAAGGGCATGTTTGATTAATGTTTTCTGGCTGGCTGCAGGGGTTTTTATTTCTACACTCTTAGATCGCGCTGGGTTATCATAAATTGACGTTTAGTTGGGGATACATATTCAAGCCTTCCGCTCCGATTAAGATAAATCCTACGTCAGCACGCTCGATAAAGCGTTCGCGAATTGCTTCCTTTAGGATTTATCTTAATCGGAGCTGGGGTATTGAATGACGCAAAGCCCAACTGGGAACTTCACTAAGGTCGAATGTTCCACTTTTTAGCAAGCAACCAGATAGTGGATTAGGCAACAATAGTGGAAGCATTAGTTGGTTTTCCGCTAGCCAAAAAAGTAACTCGGATAAGAAACAAATTCTTAAGGAACCAATTCGCGAACGCTTTATCGAGCGTGGTGACGTAGAATTTTGTTTCTTATCCGAGTGGTCGTTTAGATACTACAGGTAAACCAACTAAACGTTAATTTGATTGCACTATACCCTATTATAATTAATCAAACATCCCTTTAAAATAATCTGACGCTCCTCATCGGTAAGCTCACCCAGCTTCACCGTAAACTCGCTGAGTCCTTCTTCTCCTACCTTATATGCCTTGATCTCCTCTGCCTTCTCCTCTACTGCCTTGCGGATATCAGGGAAAAACAGGTAATCTTTATTCTTAAAAGGCAGTTCCCCTTCTTCAATCAGGAACGGAAGCATACCCCAGTTAATCAGATTGGAACGGTATCTCTTGGTAGCGTACTCGTTGGCAATATTTGCCCAGCCGCCAAGCACCTTCTGGCAGGATGCTGCCTGTTCTCTTGCGGAGCCATCACCGGGCTTCACTGCAAAGATTGTTGAGCCAAACCCTACATTTTCTTTGCCAACCTCCGGATAAACTGTGTGAATCATATCCATTACAGGCTTTAATTCCGGTTTCACCTCTACCGGGCATTTGCCTTCCATCACTGCCTTCTGTGCAGTCTGAATATCCTTGGCAAGACCTACATAAGCGGGATCCTTTCTGGATAAAGTAAACTCTGCCAGTCCCAGAGGATTGGAACGGTATGAGGAGGTTTCTCCGGAAGGAATCAGCTCATCCGTGGTAGTTACCGGATCATGAATTTCTGATACAACACGCAAAATCAAATTTTCCGGAAGAGCCGTCATTGCCGGCCAGTCCTTGATATTGGGACCAAACTGGATTTCCACGGAAGGATCAGCCACGCCATGGGAATCAAATACCCTGTTAGCATAAATTGCAGAATCAAAATGATATTTATATTTACCAATCGTTCCATCAAAATCTGTTGCAGCTGTAAGCACACCCTTGTTTGCCGCTGTTGCAGCAATAGAACGGGCATCCATCAGTGCTACGGATGCGATCTGTCCGCTCTGCAGCTTAGAGCCTTCCCTATTGGGGAAGTTTCTGGTGGAGTGGCGGATACTGAATGCATTGTTGGCCGGGGTATCTCCTGCACCGAAGCAGGGACCGCAGAATGCCGTCTTCATCACTGCACCAGTCTCAAGCAATGCTGCCGCACAACCGTTTTTGATCAATTCCATATATACAGGCATGGAAGCCGGATAAACACTTAAGGTAAATCCATCCGATCCGATATAAGAGCCTTTCATAATGTCTGCCGCCGCACAAATATTTTCAAAGCCGCCACCTGCACAACCGGCAATAATTCCCTGATCTACTAAGAGCTTTCCGTTCTTCACTTTATCCTTTAAGGAAAATTCCACTGCACCATCTAAGGAAACCGCAGCCTTTTTCTCCACATCATTAAGGATATCCATAAGATTTGCATTCAGTTCTTCAATAGTATAGGTATTGCTGGGATGGAATGGCATAGCAATCATCGGCTTAATGGTGCCAAGGTCAATCTCAATAAAGCCGTCATAATAAGCCACCTGTGCCGGATTTAACTCCTTATAATCTTCACTTCTGCCGTGAATGTCATAAAATTCTTTAATAGTATCATCGGTCTGCCAGATAGAGGATAAGCAGGTGGTCTCCGTGGTCATCACGTCAATACCGATACGGAAATCGGCACTTAAGGATGCTACGCCCGGTCCCACAAATTCCATCACTTTATTCTTTACAGCACCATTGGCAAATACTTCTCCGATAATGGCAAGAGCCACATCCTGAGGTCCAACGCCGGGGACAGGCTCACCGGTCAGGTATACGCCTACCACACCGGGCATATTGATATCATAGGTCTGATTTAACAGCTGCTTTACCAGCTCCGGACCGCCTTCGCCCATTGCCATGGTTCCCAAAGCGCCATATCTGGTATGGGAATCGGAACCAAGGATCATCTTGCCGCCGCCTGCAAGCATCTCTCTCGCAAACTGATGTATTACTGCCTGATGAGGAGGTACATAAACTCCGCCATACTTTTTCGCACAAGTAAGTCCAAACATGTGGTCATCTTCGTTAATGGTTCCGCCTACCGCACACAGGGAGTTGTGGCAGTTGGTGAGCACATAGGGAACAGGGAACTTTTCAAGCCCTGACGCCCTTGCGGTCTGGATAATTCCCACAAAGGTAATGTCATGAGAAGTAAGCTTGTCAAACTTAATCTTCAATTTCTCCATGTTCCCTGATGTATTGTGGGATTCCAAAATTCCATAAGCAATGGTGCCTTTTCTCGCCTCTTCTATAGAGATATCCTTTCCTGTCTTGTTCTTCACCTGCATGAGCGCTTCGGAACTATCCGGTACAATTTCTGTGCCGTTTACCAAATATGCGCCTTTTTCATGTACTGATACCATATTTTAGCCTCCTGACCTTATTTTTACGTTTGTCTGTGAAATACTGTTATCCATTATAAAGTAAAACCAAAAAGGTTGCAATTGCTATTACCCACAAATGAACCGGGTAGAACACATAAAAGAAATATTGACTAAACTTCGTCTTTGGCCCCCGCTCCCCGTTATACAAAAGGATAAAAGGGAACACAAGAAACCAGTAAGGCTCACTAAAGGGCAAAAGAATTGCTATAACCTCAATCAATAGATAACCCGCAAACCGGATCACCTTTTTATTCTGGAAAAAATATTCTATAAACATAAATGGAAGTAAGACACTGCCCCATTCCCCCATAAAAAATCCCGTCACAAAGCAAAACGCCGAAAGCGCATAAAAACCATTCCTCGCTATACCTTGTTTTTCCTTCCCCCAGCGGGTCAGGGCTATTGCAACAACACCCAGCGCAAGGGTAAAAATAACATTATTCTCTAACGGGCGTATCCGCTCCGGAGTAAAATTTCCAAAAACCGCCTTTAAAATCCCGTTACCAATAAACACAATACCTGCAAGTACAGCCAATCGCAGGCAATATTTCTTTAAATTACGGGTTTTACGAATTCCTTCCACTGCAAAGAATGCAAACATAGGGGCTACACATCGGGAAATAATCGTGAAGACAAATGCCAGCCGGTCAGGTACCAGATGATCAATATAACATATATGGTTCAAAACCATCAGAAACACCATTAACAATTTTAGTTGAAATGCGTTCATGAATTTCAATTTATCCATTATCTCGCCTCATCTTCTCTCATTTAATATCTTCTAATCCCAGCTTTTTGATTATAATACATTGGGAATAAGGATGGAACAAAAATTAAATGCTTTTCAAATATCTTGCAGTCCTTAGTGACTTTCTGTCCGCTTTCTGATATATTAATCTTTAACTAATCACTTTCTGACAGGAGGAAGTACGTAAAATGAATCAAAAAATGAAAAGATTTTTCCCCCTTACATTAGCCATCTGGCCATATTTATATGTTGTTCTTTTATTTGTGTTTTCATCAAATGAGAAACTGGGCGGGATGATTTCTGATGGAGGAAGGCTGCTCACGCCTGCTGTCTATATTTCCAATATCATTTATGCCTGTGTATGTAAAGGGGAAGATTCTTATTACCATCTGGCTTTTTGGAATATGCTGATAAAGCTCATTCATATTCCATTTTATTTAGGTGTCTTTTTGGGTGGCATACTGCTTTTACTGCTTGCCGTTGTCCCGATTTTTACATTGGTATCGCCATTTTTAATCCTTTTTCTGATTCTTGTGGATGTGTTTCTGATGATTACTTCATCCATGTACGGCGTTAATGCTCTCACCCAGGCAGGCAGGAAGCAGGTCGTATCGAAAAAGTACGTTATCATCAATATTATCCTGCAGTTCCTGTTTATAGCGGATGTCATCAGCGCTATTGTATTATACATTAAAGTCCGGAAAAAAAGATTTACACAAACGCCTTCTCTATGATAAAATAATCCATATTTCAGAAGGAGGGCGCAGGATGAATGGCTTAGGTTATATACCAATTTGCAGCAGCAGTTCCATATCAAAAACATGCCAAAATTCATGCTTATGGGATTACTGCGCTCTTTTTTAAGCACAAGGAAAATGATTGTCTTCCTCTGAAAACTTACAATTGCTATTGATATCCGCAGTAATTCCTAAATAGTTTAACCGGTATATGGGGTTAAACTTTTTTATTGCAAAATTTTCTGACAGCCTCTTAGCAGAAAGGAATTACAAATGGATATTAAAGTAATGAATCATTTAAAAAGAAATGTAAAATTAGATTATATCAGTACCTTCATAACGAATTTAAACATGCAAAGCTCCATATGGGTGCTTTATCTTGCATACTGCGGATTAAGTTTAGCCCAGATTGGTCTTGTTGAAGGATACTATCACGCAACCAGCATCCTGTTTGAGATCCCCTCCGGAGCACTGGCAGATTTACTTGGAAGAAAAAGATGTATGATCTTAAGTCGGATATGCATAGCCATCTCTTGTATGATTATGCTCTTTGCCAAAGGATTTTGGTTCTTTACCCTCAGTTTTGTTATTCAGGCATTGGGGAATAATCTAAATTCCGGTTCGGAAGAAGCGCTTATATACGACAGCATGAAATACACTGGACAGGAAGATCAGTATATCAATGTATATGGCAAAATAAATTTTATCATCGAAGTGTCACAGGGAATCGCCACCGTTGCAGGCGGAATCCTTGCAGAATTTTCCTACTTTTGGTGCTATGGTGCATGTCTGATCATTGCCGCGCTTGCACTGATTCCGGTTGCATTTATGGCAGAAGTGCCTCTTATTATTTCTTCTGACAATGACTGTACGAAAAATTCATACAGCCACTCGGCTTACTGCTCGCAAGGATCGATCCGGCAAATGGTCACTTTCCATTTCAAAACATGCTTTCAGATTTTGAAGTCAGATATCCGCATCCTTAAGATCATTACCTATTACTCTGCTGTTTTTGCTGCGGAAACGCTTTTGTTTTTTTACAGCCAGCAGTACTATTTTGAAATGGGTTATAATAAAATTCAAATCAGCTTTATCCTGCTGATCGCAGGTATCCTTTCCTGTGCCGGAGCAGTGGCAAGCGAAAAGCTTTTCCGAAAATTTGGAGAGAAGACAGCATTCATTGGCACTCTTGCAATAGCGATGGCATTTGTAGGATATGGATTCCAAAACATCTTTCTTTCCATAACAGTCTTTTGTATAGCAGGATTTTTTAACTCCGTTCTTTATCCGGTGCAATCAGAACTGCTGAACAGACTTATCCCGTCCAAGCAGCGGGCAACCTTGATTTCCGTGAACAGCATGTTCTTTTCCATTGCTATGATCCTACTGTTCCCCCTTGCCGGAATGTTGGCGGACAAATGGGGGCTTACAGCCGTATTCGTTAGAACAGGGGTTGTGTTATTGATATTTACAATTTGCTGGAATTTCCGGGATAATTGTAAAAAATAAATTTAACATGAGCATTTCTGTATATTAATCAGGAGGGAGCCAATTTCTCCCTCCTGATTGGTTTTCTTTTTATGCAACAGCAAATCACATCAACCATATATCCCAACAAACGACAGCGTCGGCGCCACCCTCGCATCCAGAATCCGAATCCGTATTTCCGATGTATCAATCGCATCAATTGGAATAATTTTCTTATACCCGACAACAGTACCCTCATATACCGTCTGAAATTCCTCATCCAGCAGTGCCTGTATTTCAAATTTTTCAATTCTCTGGCTGAACAAAATATTTTCTTTGAGCACCAGATATTTCATACGAATATTTTTTCCCCATTTCAAGGAAATACTGCAGTCAGTGATCCCATCCGGTGTTTTATAGCAAGCTTCATAGGTATCCGTTCTGACATTTTCGATTCCAAAGCCTCCCTGATAATCAGATGCTTCAAGCGCAGCCAGATCAGTCAAATTCTCCTTGTAGGTTTCCCTGATATAATCCCCCAGCTCATTAAGCCTTTTGACGTCATTAGCATGGAACAGCCCGTCCCTGGTAGGGGGAATATTCAGCAAAAAGGTGGCATTTCCGCCAACTGATTTTTCATAGATATCAATCAGCTTGGACAACGGCTTCACCTGATCATCCTCCGCTTCATGGTAAAACCATCCCGGACGGATCGATGTGTTCACTTCCGCAGGATACCAGATCAGCTTCTCTTCTCCTTCCAAAATTTCACGACTTCCCAAGTCCAAATCCTGTGCCGCCACTTTCCGCTGCCGAAAAGTCTCTTCATCCTGCTGCTGGCTTTTTGATGCAATCTTTTCTGTATCCCTCATTCTCTCCGGCACAACACTCCATTCGGAAGGTCGTGTTTCCCCAGCCTCATTTCCACACCAGCGCACATCCGGACCGCACACACTGATGCAGGCATCCGGCTGTAATCTGCGTACCACTTCATAATACCGGTCCCAGTCATAAAACTGCTTTTTCCCGTTAGCGCCTTCCCCGCAGGCACCGTCAAACCACACAGAAAAAATATCCCCATAGTTTGTCAAAAGCTCCGTCAATTGGTTGACAAAATAATCATCGTATACCGTTCCCTGCCCATAGTATTGGCTGTTTCGATCCCATGGAGACAAATATACACCAAAGGCAAGTCCTGCTTCCCTGCATGCATCCGATACCTTTTTCACAATATCCCCTTTTCCGTCCTTATAGGGGCTTGCTGCTATCGTATGCTCTGTGTACTTACTTGGCCAAAGGCAGAATCCATCATGATGCTTACAAGTTAAAATCAGCCCCTTCATGCCCGCAGCTTTTATGGCATCTGTCCACTGCCTGGCATCCAGCTTTGCCGGATTGAAGATCGACGGGCTTTCTGTCCCGTCTCCCCATTCCTTGTCTGTAAACGTATTCACTGTAAAATGTACAAAGCTGTAGAATTCCATCTGCTGATGCTTTAACTGCCTGCTGCTTGGCACAATCTGTATCAGCCGTTTATCCATATCAGTCATAATCTTTTCACTTTCACTGGTATTCTCTTTTCATCTATACTTTCAGAAGTCCAAAATCATTAACTCAAATTCCCAACATCCTGCACACCTTTTCCATGTCCATCTTCATCTGCACATAGGTTGCGTTCACATTGAAATCACCGGGCGGGGAAATATTGGAATGAATATAACATGTATCCATGCCCGCCTGTTTCGCCCCTTCAATATCACACAGAGCATCATTTCCGATCATGATGCTCTCCTTGGAATCCAGGCAGTATGTATCCAACAGGATTTCAAAAAAACGAATATCCGGCTTTTTTACACCATACTCCGAAGATATCATAATTCCATCAAAATATTGGACAATCTCCATCATATGCAGCTCATATTCCGTAAATATTTTCTGGGCATTCGATAAAAGATAAACCCCTTTTCCGCTTTTATGAAGTCTTTCAAGCATCTCCTTCACTCCCGGATAAAGGCAAATATATTCTGTAGTCAGGGCACGGAACATCTGCCCTGTATGAATGGTCAGCTGCTTATCCGGTTCCACTCCCTTTTCCCTGTAAAGTCCTTCAAAGACTGTTTCTATCTGAATTTCCGGGTATCCCTCATGGCTTTCTGCGTTCCTTGCGGCTGCTTTTTCTTCCCTGCGCCGCCTGTTGTATGCCACTATATCCCTGGCTAAGATTTCCTCCTGACTTTGAACCAGCCTCCCGTAGGCCTCCTGCAGCTCCCCGGGTGTGTATAACGCATCATGGTATCCATAAAAAAGAGCCAGCTTTTCCCAGACCGACGGACTGTCCTCCCGGGTATGAATGTCTACCAGAGTTCCATACAGATCAAATATATAGTTTTGGTACATCTCCTCTTTTTACCTCCTCAAGCACTTCATATACCCGAAGGATTTCCCCCACGCTCCATGCCTGGGCATAGCAGCCCCGGGAAAAGGAAGGGTTCTCTCCGTCATAGATCTCCGGCAGTTGTCCAATGCACCCCTCCGCCATGGCGCTTTTCAGCACCTCCATCTGATGCTCCACCTTCTCTGCCGCCTCCCTGGAATAGCTGCGGGTTTTCAGATAGGCAAGATAGTAGGCTCCCAATGGAAACATCCATACTGTCCCCTGATGGTAAGCCAGGTCTCTCTCAATCTGCTCTCCCCCGTATTTGCCGTGAAATTCCGGATCAGACCTTTCAAGAGTCCGAAGTCCCAAAGGAGTATACAGTTTTTCAAATACGGTATCCACCACCTGTTTCTCCTGCTCCTGATCTAACATAGTAAAAGGCATGGAAACCGCCCAGATCTGATTGCATCTAATCTGTTCATCCGCCTTCGTACCTGAGAGCACATCCTTAAGACAGCCTTTCTTTTCATTCCAGAATTTTTCATGAAAGCCCGCCTTAACCTTTTCCGCCAGAATCCCGTAATCTCCCTCTTCTCCCAGCATTTTTCCAAATATGTCCATCACACGAAGCGCATTATACCAGTAGGCATTGATCTCCACCGGTTTCCCGTGGCGGGGTGTAGGCAGAATTTCTCCTACTCTCACATCCATCCATGTAACCTGATCCAGCCCTTCTCCCGCTTCAATGAGCCCGTCCTGGTCCATGCGGATTCCATAGGCAGTTCCCTTCCGGTACCATTTGATAATCTCCTTCATAACAGGCCATACCTCTTGGATAAACGGGATATCCTCTGTTTTTCTGAAATACAGATATACTCCGTGAATATATAAAAGCGAAGCATCCACCGTATTATACTGAGGCTCCTTACTCCCCTCCGGGAAAAGATTAGGCATCAAACCATCCTTACAATATACCGAAAAGGTTTTGAGAATGCTCTTTGCAGCTTCAAGCTGCCCAGTTGCAATACAGCAGCCTCCCAGCGCGATCATCGTATCCCGTCCCCAGTCTTCAAAAAAGGGGTATCCTGCAAGCAAAGTTTTTCCGCCTGTAGTACTTCTCTCTGCCACAAACTGGTTTGCACTTTTTACCAGCATACAGGCTGCTTCCTGCTTCATGCCGGAAGCCCGGACCAACTCCTCCCGGTAAGCTGCAGCTTCCCGGATCACCTGATCTGCCGACTCCCGAATCTCTTCCATTCCATACAGGACTTCCAGCACCCCTTTTCCTTTCCCCGGCACTTCGGCAATGACCTGATGATTCGTCCATGTGCTTCCCTCACTTCTCCTTCCATCGCAGGCATCATATGCGTAATACAACCCTTCGGAAAGCCTGGGTGAAAAAGAGCGAATCTGCCCGTTGGTCTTAAAAAACATCGTTAGTTCTCCGGAAACGATTCTGTCCTCTTTCAGCACAAATTTCTGTCCGGGAGCTGTCTTTTCCCCTTTGGGAACAAACTGCAGATGGGGAGTCACCTTAAGTATCACTCTTTCCGAAGTCCGGTTTTCTATTTCGTATTTCACGGCCACCAGGTTTTTTCCCTGCTTCATGGCAATCCTTTTTATGATCTCCACCCCGTCCAGATGATAAGTCCACTCCGGATAATCCTCAAAACTAAATGCCGATAGATACCGATATCCATCCTCGCTCTGCTCAGAATTCAGATATTCCTGCCCTGAAAGATGCACACATCTATCTGCCCGCTCCAACTCTTCTTCCAATCTGTGAATCATATTATAGCGATGATTCGGCGGATCAACACAGGCCATCAACAGCGCATGGTCATTCCGGGTGGCAGAACCTGTTATCGTGCCGGACGAAAAACCACCCAATCCATTTGTCAACAGATAACAGTTTTCTTCCCCCCGCTCTCTGGTATTCCAGTTTTGTTTCCCGTAAATAAATCTCATTGTCTTCTTGATAACCTATTCCTTTAATGCTTTTTGAATCTCTTCAATCACAATCTTAAGCGCCTTGATCCTCGCATACTTCTTATCCACTGATTCCAGAATATGCCAGGGCGCATAAGAGGTACTGGTCTTCTCGATCATTTCATCCACTGCTTCCTCATACACATCCCACTTTGCCCGATTCCGCCAGTCTTCATCCGTAATCTTCCACCGTTTTTCCGGTGTGTCACGCCTGTTTTCAAACCGCTCAAGCTGAGTATCTTTGTCAATCTGAACCCAGAATTTGATAATCACAGCACCCCAGTCATGAAGCTCTTTTTCAAATTCGTTCATCTCGTTATAAGCACGTTTCCAATCATTTTCACTGCAAAAACCCTCAAGACGTTCCACCATCACGCGCCCATACCAGCTTCTATCAAAAATAGCAATATGACCTGTCTTAGGTAGCTTGGTCCAAAACCGCCACAGATAATGTCTCGCCTTTTCATGGGGCTCAGGGCTGGCAATTGGATGAACCTCAAACCCTCTGGGATCAAGAGCCTCTGTAATACGTTTGATATTTCCGCCCTTCCCCGCCGCATCCCAGCCTTCATATAAAATGACTACCGGAACTTTCATTCTATATAACCGGTTATGAAGTTCCTGTAGTTGAGACTGTAAGCGTTTCAGCTCCGACTTATATTCACCCTCTTCTATTGTCTGGTCAAGGGCTATCTCCGAAAGCTTCGGCATCTTTACAAGAGGAAATACATTTTGTAAAAGCGGCACCGCAAGACTCTGGTTCTGCAGCGCAATCTCAATCCCCTGGGTAAGAATTTCCAACGCCTGAAGCTCCGCCCATTTCTTGGACTTGGCATCGATCACATACCAGGGTGCAGACGGTGCATGAGTATCTTCCAGATACCTGTCAAAAACAAGCTCACACTTCTCATAATGTTTATTCTGCCACTTGTCATCCTCACTGACCCGCCATTTGGTATCAATATTTCCCGTCAGCTCCTTGATCCTCTTCTTTTGTTCCTTCTGACTGATATGACAGAAAAATTTGATCACCAGATAGCCATTGTCCGTGAGCTGCCTTTCAAACCGTCTGATGCTGTCGATCCTCTGCTCATAGGTTTTCTGACTGATTCCTCCATGGAGACACATCCCGGTCAGTTCATCCATCCACCCGGAGTCCAAAAACATAAACTTCCCGGCTTCCGGTATTTTACTGAAATACCGGCACAGAAAGGGTTTTCTCTGCTCCTCTTCACTGGGCCGGTCCATAGGAGCTACCTTAAAAAACCTTGGATCAATATTCTGGATCAGATCCCCGATCAGGCTCCCCTTGCCCGCTGTCCCCCAGCCTTCTACCAATACCAGTACCGGAACCTTGTGATCCTTAAGCAGCATTTGCTGACCGGCAAGCTTTTCCCTTGCCTTTTTTAAGCGAAGCTTCAGTTCTTCCTCTTCCGGTTTTTCCATGTATTGTATGTTTTTTAACATACGCATCCCTCCCAAAGCCTTTTCAGTTATAAAATCACGAATAATAACAAAATAACCACAATCAATGCTGCCACACAGCCAAATGCAATTATACCTGCTTTTCTTTTTGCCGGACTGATCGGCATATCAGCTTCTCGTCTGCGGTCACTCTCCAACAGATTAACTTCCCTTGCCATCTCCCGCATGATGTTATCGCCTCTTCCAATATTTGTCCCCATTTTACCCTCTCCTTTCTGTATATTAATAAATTGAAATACCATTACAAATATAGTATAACACAAAGCATATTTAAATAGTATAGCAGGAAAGACTAAAGTAGACGAAATAACCTATCGCATGATAAACTTATAGTTAACGACATTAGAAATTTCGCTTTCGGTCTTGCAAAAGCTTCCATATATGGCTTTTGCAAGAACCGGAAGCAGAAATTTGTTATGTCGTTTACTATAAATTACTATTCAAAGAAAGAGGCTGCGTGCGATGATGGGAAGAAACATAAGATATTATATAGTATTGGCAATGATAGGCATTATGATAGGGACCGGCGGTTGCGGCAATGCTACAGATGTAGGCGAAGTGTCGGAGATTATTTTTACTCTTCCCACGGAACCGGAAGAAGCAGAAATATATGTGGAGCCTATAGAAAATCTGTCTAAGGATTTTATCAGAGGGGTAGATATCTCAAGTGTTCTTGCAGAGGAAGAGAGCGGTGTAATCTTTTACAACGAAGATGGCGGGGAACAGGATATTTTTAAAACTTTGGCAGAGCATGGCGTTAATTATATCAGAGTGCGCGTGTGGAATGATCCCTACGACGAGAACGGTAACAGCTATGGCGGTGGTGGTAATGATACCGCAAAAGCTGCGGAGATTGGCAGACGGGCCGCAAAATACGGCATGAAACTGTGCGTAGATTATCATTATTCTGATTTTTGGGCAGATCCAAACAAGCAGCAGTGCCCTAAGGCATGGAAAGGCATGGATATAGAAACAAAATCCGAAGCATTACACCAGTTTACTGTGGAAAGCCTGACGCAGATCATCGATGCTGGCGGAAATGTAGGCATGGTGCAAATCGGAAACGAGATCAATAACGGCATTGCTGGAGAAATCAACTGGACGAAGAGAAGACAGCTCTTGCAGGCAGGATCGGCAGCGGTGCGTGAAGTATCCGCCAAAACCGGAAATGATATTCAGATTGCAGTACATTTCACGGATGTATCCGACCAGGAAGGTATTTTGGCAATAGCGGACAAAGTGAAGGCAATCGATTATGATATTTTTGCCGTATCATATTATCCTTTCTGGCATGGCTCTACGGAAAATCTGACAGAAACGCTTAAGAAGCTGTCAGAAACTTATGACAAAAAGGTGTTGGTTGCAGAAAATTCTTATTTGTATACTACAAGTGACGGTGATGGTTCTGCTAACAGCATTGGTGAAGGGGGTATAGTTACCGGATATCCGGCAACCGTGCAGGGACAGGCGAATGAGATCCGTGATGTCTGTGCAGCAGTGGCTGCAGTCGGAGATGCCGGACTGGGATATTTCTATTGGGAGCCGGCGTGGCTGCCTGTGGGAGTATGGGAAGAGGGCGCAGCGGATGCTGCCCAGGTGCTTGCTGCAAATCAGAAGATTTGGGAACAATACGGTTCCGGCTGGGCTTCCTCTTATGCCGCAGCGTATGACCCAAAAGATGCGGGCATATATTATGGCGGTTGTTCCTGGGACAATCAGGCATTGTTTGACTTTACCGGACACCCATTGGCATCTTTAAAAACATTTTTATATTTGCACTGCGGCACAATCGTGGAGAAGCAGATCGAGAACATACCCGTTGTGGAAGTCAATGTCAGTCTGGGTGCAGAACTTGAAATGCCACAGACAGTGGATGTAATGCTTAATGACAGGACCGTACTTCCCGTAGAGGTGGAGTGGGATGCTGCACAGCTTGCGGCAATCGATACCTCCGTCGGCGGTGAATATGATGTGACGGGAAGATTTATGGTCGAATTGGCTGACAGTTCTCAACCCAAAGCTCATGTTTCCATATTGAAGCGGAACCTTCTTACAAACAGCAGTTTCGAAGAAGAAAATACCTCCATGTGGACGATTACGGGAAGCTGCACGGATTATCAGAATAAAGCCGCCGATGCCTACAGCGGAGATATTTCTCTGCATTTCTGGTCCACCAGTGAGGTGAAATTTACGGTAGAGCAGACTGTGACGGGTCTTGAGCCGGGTACTTATGAGTTCGGGCTGTATATACAGGGCGGAGACGCAGGTGACAGCGCAGATATGTATATCTTTGCGGATAATGGCACTGACCGTCTGACGGAAGCAACCGGCGTGACAAACTGGTGTAACTGGCAGAATCCGGTTATAAGCGAAATCACAGTGGGAGAGGATGGCACCCTGACAGTAGGCGCTTCTGTCAGTGCCAAGGCGAAGGCGTGGGGAACGCTGGATGATTTCTACTTATATCAGAAGTAAAATTGTGCCTACTTAAGCACCAGTACCGAATAGCCGGGTATCTTTGCCATTCCGCCTTCCAAGGTAATCTGCTCTTGTCCCGTAACAAGCATTGCCCGGACTTCGGTTTCATCGCCCACAGCTCTTCCATTGAGTGTAATGCCGCTTAAATCCACCTCTTCTGTCTCCGAACCTGTTACAAATACAAGAAGAACTTCGGAACCGTCATAAGTCTTACGCAGTACGCACACCTTATCTTTCGACACACCTTCCAGATACTCTATTGTTCCTCTGGCAATCTCCGGATTCTGATTCCTGATCTTAATGGCTTTCTTATAGAACTGATAGATGGAACCGGCATCTGCCTGCTGTTCTTCCAAACTGTCATACTTCATCTCAAAGGATTCCATGTCCGCAGGGCCTGCACACATACCTTCCATCCCCGCGTCCTTGCTCCAATACATGGGAGCCCGTTTATTCTCGTCTCTGCCGGAACCTTTCATGCCCAGTTCCTCCCCATAATAGAGGAATGCGGAGCCGCTCATAAACAAATTCATGGCACCCGCCATCTTCAGACGGTTTAAAGAATTTTCCCCTACATAATAACCGGCGCTTCTGGCCATATCATGATTCGTATAAAAAGGTGCATCAATATAATTTTCATTGTATTGTCCGAAGTTTTCCTGAAGTGATGCGCAGGCAGCACCGTATTTCTCAGCCGGCGTACCGTTCATGACTTTCGCAATGATGCCTTCAGCCCCTGCAAAAGCAAAGTTGAATAAGCTGTCCATGCCGCTGGCATAATATCTGGAATATTCATTGATATTGAGCCATGCTTCCCCCACCAGATAGGCATCTTCCTTCTGCGATTTAACCGTTTCGGTTAACCATTTTAGAAAGTCAATATTTTCCTGCTGACCCTCCGTGTAATATTCCTTGACCGCATCCAGGCGGAAACCGCCCACACCCATATCCAGCCAGTATTTTGTAATCGCTTCTATCTCTGCCCGAAGCGCTTCACAATCAAGGTTCAGATCCGGCATTTCGCTCCAGAACTGCCCTTCATAATACCAGTCTGTTTCCGCCACTTTATAATAGCCGGATCTCTCTTCCTTAGAGAAGTTATAATAATCAAAATAAGGACATTCTTCTGCGCTCGGTTCCGCACTGCCCAAGTCTTTCAGGTAGGTGCACGCTTCTTGAAACCATGGATGTTTCGAGGAGGAATGATTCAGCACCAGATCCATAATAACCTTGATGCCCCTCTCATCGCACGCCGCCAGAAATTCCTTGAAATCATCCAGTGTGCCGTATACCGGGTCGATATCGTAATAATCCGTCACATCATATTTATGATAGGTCGGCGACGGATGGATCGGCATGAGCCAGATTCCGTTGCACCCCAGGTCTGTGTCGGTCGTATCATCTCCGTCATTGATATAATCCAGTTTGGAGATCAGTCCCTGCAGATCCCCGATTCCGTCATCGTTACTGTCGTAGAACGAGTATACAAATACCTCATAATAGGTACGGTAATTATCGTCTATGACATTCAAGGGGAGCGTATCTGTGATGTCCGGCTGCCCCTGCGGCACCTTCTCCGCCTTCCCGCAGGAAGTTACGAAAATCAAGCATAATGCCATCACAAGAGCAATATTCCGCACATTTCTTCGGTCCTTTCTCATATTCCAGTCACACACCTTTCTGATTTTGAAAAAATGCAGACTGCCCACAGACAGCCTGCATTTCCATATTTATTTCTATTATGGGCTACAATTCCATGTTTTAACCTTTGACAGCACCACCTGTAACACCTTCTACATAGTACTTCTGCAGGCACATGAAGAGTATCGTAATCGGCACTGCGATCAGCATACCGCCCGCACAGAAACGAGTGAAGTAACCCTGATAATCGTTAGTCCATACCCATCTCTGCATTGCCACCGCTACGTTATAGCTGTCAGAATATCCGAATGCCACATAGGAAGCAAACACGTAATCGCACCATGGATTCATGAAAGCTGTCAACAAAGCGTAAATGATAATCGGTTTCGACATCGGCAGGATCATCGTGAAAAATACTCTCGCCCTGGAAGCGCCGTCGATTCGCGCCGCCTCGTCAAGCGCCTTCGGAATCGTATCAAAATATCCTTTGGTCACGTAATATCCCATACCGGAACTTGCCACACCGATCAGAATCAATCCTGGAATTGCTCCCTCCTGTGTCAGGCCAAGCTGCTTCAAAAGGAAGTACAGACAAATCATGGAAAGAAATCCGGGGAACATACCCAGAATCAACCAGAATCTCATCAATACGGTACGACCCTTGAAACGCATACGTGACAATGCATAGCTGACACACAATACCATCATTGTCGATAATATCGCTACAAAGAATGCAATGATCAGCGTATTGCCATACCAACGCACAAACTTGCTCTCTGCGCTGAACAGGAATGTATAGGAATCCAGCGAGAACTGCTTCGGCAGCAAATAATCTACCATACCGCCGCCACCTTCGTTCATAGAACGAAAGCTCTGTAAAAGCATACATACAAACGGGAATAACCATATGATACTGATAACAATTAATACAATATAGGTAATCGTATTGCTTATCGCTCTCTTTGTTTTAATTGAACTTGTTGTCATTATTGGAATCCCTCCTCATCTTTTACAGACGGCAGAATACCATATACTGCCAAGGAAATAACTGCAGTTACAACGAATACCAGAATACCGAGGACTGCCGCCATTCGGTAGTTCGTATCATTTACCGTCATCTTATACAGCCATGTAACGAGCAGATCCGTGTACCCTGCCTTGTTGGAAAGCGCCATGGACTGGGGTCCACCCTGCGTCAGCAGATAGATCACGTTAAAGTTATTCAGGTTTCCTGTGTACTGTGTAAGCAGGAACGGCCCTGTTACAAACAGCATGTAAGGAAGTGTAATGCTGCGGAACATTTGGAAGCCGGTTGCGCCGTCGATTCTTGCACTCTCGTACAAGTCTTCCGGAATGTTCATCAAAAGTCCGGTGGTAATCAGCATCGTATAAGGAATACCAATCCACAGGTTAATGATAATAATCAAAACTTTTGCCAATGTCGGATTAGACCAGAACGGAATATAGGAACTGATCCATCCCCACTTCATCAGATAAGTGTTGATCAAACCATCATTTGCAAACATCTTATATACATACAACAAAGATACAAACTGGGGAACAGCGATGGTAACGACCAGAATCGTTCTCCAGAGTTTCTTAAATTTGATTCCTTTTTTATTTATCAGGATTGCAACGCCCATACCGCAGAAATAGGTGAGGAAGGTTGCAAAAAATGCCCATATCAACGTCCATCCCAGCACGGTAAGGAAAGTTGCACCAATTCCTGATGTGCCGAAGGAGAACATATTCTTAAAGTTTTCCAGTCCCACCCATGAAAACAGATTGGTGGGTGGCTGATGATTTGCATCATAATCCGTAAAAGCAATACAGATCATGAATATAATTGGTAATGCCGTAAACACAGCTACTCCTGTGAAAGGTAGTGCCATTAATGTTTTGTCAAAGTTAGAATCTAACAACGAATGCAGATCCTGTCTGTTTGTCGCAAGCGTTTTCCCTGCTGCCAGTAGCTTCTCTTCATTCCGGTTCACTCTGACATTTACCCGCCATATCAACAGGAAAACAAAGACCAAAATAATGGTCAAGATACCATAAAGCAAAATATGGAAACTGTTATCATTGTAACTATAGGTTCCGTTATCATTCATGACTCTGGCAACAGTTCCCAACGTGCCGATGTCTTTCAGATAATGCCAGCCAAAACCGGCCAGATAAAGAATGAATAAAACTTCTACTGCAAGAAGAGCAATACCGCGCACAAACTGCTTACGCATAATGGGACCGAATCCCATGA
>CAMWJC010000038.1 GCA_947174495.1 uncultured Lachnospiraceae bacterium
TGGTCATAAAAAACAAGAACTATTGATTTATTTTGATATTTATATTATAATGAGCAAAGATAACTGTTTATTTTTGACATTTATCAAAGTCTAGTTATTCACTTATTGAAAATTCAATTGACAAGAGGGGAAATTGGCAATGGATTATGAAACATTGAAAAGTGAAATTTATAAGCTGAATGAAGAAGAAGTTTTTTACCGAAAATATTATTACGCCAGACAGCAAGAATATTCTCTTAACAAATTCCTTGCAGAATTGGACATGCAGAAAGTATACGAAAAACACTTTTTAATACCAGAAATACCGGACACAATTCCTCCAAGCTTTGAGGATTCGTTTTATTTTGATGTAAACAAGCGTGCTTCTCTCATCACCTTGCGCCATAACAGATACAGTCCGGCAATTATACATGATCATACTTTTTTTGAATTGATTTATGTTTATGAGGGAGTTTGTGAGCAGGTTATCAGTTCCAATAAGAAAAATCTGTCAATGGGTGATATCTGTATTATTCCTCCCAAAATCAAACATTCTATCGGAGTATTTGATAACAGTATCGTTTTTAACTGTCTTATCCGAAAAAGTACCCTGCACAATATCTTTTTTAATTTCTTAAATAATCCAAACATTCTATCTGCGTTTTTCATTAACAATATTTATTCTGAAAACGGAAATGATTATATTATTTTTCATACGGGCAGTGATTATGAAATTCAGCGAGGAGTACTTTATATGTACAAGGAATCTCTTGAGCAGTCTCTCTATTGGGATCAAATGATTTCCTATACACTGATGCTGATATTCGGATTACTAATACGAAATTATGAAAAAAGCATTGAACTGCCTACCTTTATGCAAAAGGCTGACGTTCAACGCTTTGCTCTATTACAATATGTCCAGGACAATTTTTCTTCCGTAACCTTAAATCAAGTTGCTGAAAAGTTTCATTATACTCCGGAATACACTTCCCGCTTATTTAAGTCAACCACCGGAAGATCCTTTACACAGATTATGCAGCAGGTACGTCTGGAGAGAGCTCAAGTACTGCTTCAGGATACAAATCTTTCTGTTGCAAATATTGCTAATCAAATCGGTTATGAGACGACAGAACATTTTATCCGCATCTTTAAGAAACAAATGCATATGACACCAACAGAATATCGGAGGAAAGGGATTGTTATTTGATCTTCCTGCAATGTTACACTGGCAGACCATCCGCTATCTGATTTTTTATGGCAGCAAGCTGATTCTTATGCAGCATACGAAGGCTTTTCTCCTGACTGGCTGCTTCCTTATTTCGATATTGCCTTTATTTCATATTTTCTATCACTATTCAGTACTATGATATACTTCCAAGTACACACGCCGGCGGTTTTCAACAATGAACCGTTCGGTTTCTTCATAAAAAACAGGATCATCCAACAATTTCACGATTTCGGGCGCATATCTTGTTCCACTTCCTGCCCGCAATTCTCCAACAAGCCGTTCATAATTTTTGGCGATAGCATAGCAGCGTCCCACATTATCCGTTCCGGCATCCAGCGCGTCAACCACGGTAACAATATCCGCAATCCAGCGGATTCGAACCGAACACTCCTCATCTGCACTCGGATATCCTCCTCTTCCGTCAAAAGATAGGTGGTGGCGATATGCGACCTGCGCCATATCTTCCATCTGGAGTGCTTCCAACAGCTTGCAGCCAAAAGAGGGATGCATTTTGATGCAGGTGAATTCCTCGTCCAACAGATTTCGACTGTAACATCCTACATAATTGAGCAACATACATTTGCCCAGATCATGATACAATCCACTCTCATAAGCCAACTCCAGCAGTTCTTCCAGATCATAGGAATCCCTGCCAGCCTCTCCAATACCAAACGCACCTGCCAATAGCTCCAGGTTCACCTTCGCCAGTTGGGCACAGAACCGTCTCGTCAGCAGCGCGATCATCTTCGAATGGACAAACGTAGGTGGATGACATGCCAAAATATAATCCAACAGCCAATGGGAAAACATCACATCTTTCTTGGACAAATACGTCGCAATATCATGAACCGATCGTGAAACCTGCATACCATATTCATTCTGCGGAAGCAGGAACAAGTATTCCCTCTGCTTGCCCATCTCTTGGTCCAGCCGGGGCTGCAGTGCCTGATGCTCCTCCTCAGAAAGATTCTCTGCATAGTGCAGCAAATATTCGGGCGTGAACAGGAGCGTCCAGATATTATCACTGGAAAAATCATGGATGTCCGCATCGTCACAGAGTTTAAACAGGACATCCAACAATTCCTGTATCGTAGCCAAACCCGCATGGTATCTGGCGGCCGTATATACATAGATAGTGCGGGCGCCAATGCCTCTATCGTTGGCTATTGCAATATGCTCCTGATAATGGTAAACATATTCCGCTGACTCCAAGACCCCCTGTACCATATCGGAATCCGCCTTCGTGCGCAAAGTGGCAAGATATTTTGTCCTGTCATAATGCATCGTATAGACGTATGTATCCCATGGAATCTCGGGATTCATCTTTCTATAATGTTCCGACTCAAAGACTTCCATAGCATGATCAAAACACTCCTGATATTGCTTCCAATCTGCTCTCCCTTCGTCCTGTAAAACGTGCAGACCATATTTCACATTGCCCAGACAGCGTAGAATATAATTTCGGGTTTGCTGATCTTCCAGTTCTTCATAGCGGTCTAAATAAGAAGCTCCCTTCCTAAAATATTCCCCCAGTTGATCCTGAAATATTCCCACAATCTGCCCTTCATCCCGAACATTCAGATAAAACAGCGTAATGCCTTGATAATACAACTCCTTTATCATCATGTTGATATCTTCATGATACTGTGCGTAGGCATATAATAACTGATGAATCTTATACGCAATTCCGGTATCCAGACTGCGGTTAAAATGAAACAGCTCCGAGGCGAGCTCACCCAGCTGCTTCGCCTCGTTCTCCGTCAGCGTATCCGCGCTCTTGGTAAACAGGATCTCTGCTAAAATCTGGTTATTATCCTGATGGATCCCATACAGATGTGCCGCATTATCACGAATTGCCTGCAAAGCCTGTTCTTCGGTCATATCTGGTTCAATCTGCGGCTTAAGCAGACCATTCGCTGCAATCACATTATCTACATATTTCTGATATAAAACATCCATCCGCTCTGCCCCCTGTCACATATTTGGGATTATTATACACCTGAATGAATAAATAGTAAACTCACTCTAGCCTTAGGCATAAGTGGAATGGCTCTTTTTTCTATAAATATAACATTTGTACTGCAAGATAAGCACTTTATTCGATACTATATATGATAAAACAAAGTACCTATTAACCTTATAGCCACTCGATTTTACAGCGGTAGACTATTTTCGACACACAACGCCCCATACCCCACCTTATCATTAGGAACTTCCCTCTCCCCCCGCAATGTCTTTGCGCCTCCCCGCAAATACGCTTTCACTTTTTCTCCATACAAAAAAGGATCATTTCCCCGCACAATCCCCCACTCCATCATAAGCGCTGCGCTTCCCGTCACAAAGGGGGTGGCAAAGGAGGTTCCTGATACCTGTACATAACTGTCATTTGGTCCCACTGCATTAATTCCCGTTCCCGGCGCCGCCAGATCCGGCTTAATATCTCTCGTCAGTATTTTTTCCGTTGCGATTCCCTGCACCGGATAACCTCTGCCCGAAAAGTCCGCATATGCCTCCAGCTCTGCATTATAGGCTCCCACTGTAATCACCTTGGATGCTGTGGAGGGGATTGTAAATGTCTTTTCCGGTGTGGGTGTAAAGAATCTGGTTCCCGGATTCAACACATTACTTGATGGCAGATAAAAGTCGTATCCGCCTGTTACCGTTCGAATCGGCGTCAAGATAAATGTCCATACTCCCTGGTTTACATAATTCTCAGCAGGAAGAAAGTCAAAATAAATCTCCTGCTTGACAGAATACGGTGACGGCTCCCCCACATACAATAAGATTTGAGTATTTTCCATTATATAGCTTGCTCCGCCGGTCTGTCTGTCACTGATCCGAAAGCTTTCTCTTCCGGGCGAAATCACCTCAATATCAAACTGATCCGAATAATCCTTCCAAAGCTGAATTCCAAAAGCCAGCTGATATCTGCTCACACTCAGTTCAACTCTCTGCGTCACGGAAGAACTTACATTCCCGTCAAAGCTTCCTGCGCAGTGTCCTCCCGCTGCACCCTCATTTCCACTCCCCACACAGATTACAGTTCTTCCGATTTCCGCCGCGTTATCCATAAAGCGTTCCACCAAAGAAGTACCGTCGTGAGATCCGTAGGTGTTTCCAAAACTTAAATTTATGGACAGCGGCCTCCCCAGTTCCACTGCTTTCTTCACCGCATAAGTTACTGCACGCATCAATTCCGTAGTTTTCGGGAAAGAATCCGGCGCCGGATTTCCCATCTTAATAATCAGAAGTTCACTTTCCGGTGCAACTCCCTGATACTGCCCGGAGACCAAAAACCCGCTGCCGGCGGCAATAGACGCAACTGCCGTTCCATGACCGGATGTATCAATGCTGGGAACTATACGTTCCGGCACAGGACTGTTTATTGCCGCATTGATCCGCCTATCCGAAAATTCCACTCCTATAGAAAAGCCCTCCGGCGGAGCTGCCTGATCCGCAAACTCTTCATATCCGGCAGGGAGCAGCGCATTAACCCGCTCTGGCATGAGTGTCTGATCCCAGAGATACCTGATCCGGGTATTTCCTGCTCTGTTCCGAAATTCTATATTCTTATAGTCAATTCCCGAATCGATCACCGCAATTAAAACATTTCTTCCTGTCAAAAAAGGCTCTCTTATTGTCAATGGCAAAATACAGGAAGCCTGCCTTCCCAAGAGTGTTGATGTATATAAACGTTTTGGCTTTTCCACATATTCTACTTCGTCCAGTAAAGTAAATGTATTGATCAGATTCTCCGGTATGGTTACAATTGCATATCCTGCAATTAGCTCTTCCACCAAAATAACACTGCTTTGAAGTCTGGAAATATCTCCGTGGTACTTAACAATCAGTTCCCAACTCCGACTATTTTCATCAAATCCTACTGCCAACTGGCCGGAGTTTATTCTTTCACTTTCTGATACCTCTAATGCCAGATTTAATAAATCTTCCAGTTTTTGATTTTCCATTTTTCTTCTTCTAACGTTTTTTACATTATACGGTAGAATATGTTTTTTATGATTTGAACGGGAAAAGGATAAACGATGAGAAATTCGCTTTGCGAGTTTCTCACGTTCGTGGGCGGCGCCAAATTGGAATGCAAGCATTCCAGCTTGGCTTATGCCTTCCGCGCAAATTTTAAAGGCGCAGGAACCTAAATTCCTGCGCCTTTCATCATTCTATTTTCTTTATAATCAATATTTGTCAAAACCATCGCCAAGAGAAATAACCTGCTCATTCATGCTGGATGAAGAACTCTGGTAAGAACTCTTGAAGGAAGAAGCACTTCCTGAACCCAGGTTGTAGATAGAAAGCATTTCTCTCATTCTGGATGCCTGGTTGGACAACTCCTCGCTGGCTGCCGCACACTGCTGGCTGGTAGCGGAGTTGGTCTGTACAACCTGTGATACCTGTGTGATTGCCTGCTCGATCTGTGCTACTGCAGTTGCCTGATAGTTGGAAGACTCTGCAATACTGTTGATAATCGCTTCGCTTTCCTGTACAACTCTTGCAATTTCTTCCATAGCTTTTGCTGTCTCGTCAGCAATCTTGGAACCTGCATTTACTCTGTCAATGGACTCTTCGATCAGTTCAGCAGTCTCACCGGATGCTGCCGCACTCTTAGCTGCAAGGCTTCTAACCTCTTCTGCAACAACTGCAAATCCCTTTCCTGCTTCGCCTGCTCTTGCTGCCTCTACTGCTGCGTTAAGTGCAAGGATATTGGTCTGGAATGCAATATCGTCAATTGTTTTAATGATCTTAGAAATGCTCTCAGATGACTTGTTGATATCCTGCATAGCAGTCATCATATCCTGCATCTGCTTGTTGCCCTTCTTCACATCTGAAATTGCACGAGCCACAAGACCTGCTGCGGAATTAGCTTCTTCTGCATTTCCTTTGGTCTTCTCTGCGATCTCATCGATGGATGCGGTAATTTCCTGAATAGCGCTTGCCTGTTCAGTAGAACCCTGAGCCAATGCCTGGCTTGCACTTGCAACCTGTGAGGAGCTAACTGTAACCTGAGAACCTGCATCACTGATATTGGTCAGGGCATTAAGGTTATCTTCTACCAGTTTCTTTAAAGCCATACCCAGTGTATCATCATTTGATTTGGGATTAACCTGCACGGTAAGATTACCGCTGGCTACTTCTTCAGCAACCTTAGCCTGATATTTCGTATTCTCAATTACTTCCGAATAGCTGTCTACCAACTCACCAAACTCATCATCATGATATTTAACGAGTTCAATGTCAACCCGTCCCATTGCAATATCGCGGGCAGCCTTACACAATTGTGTAACAGATTTGTTGATGGTCTTAATCAGAGATAATGCAATAAGAACCGAAACTACAACGGAAAAAATAATCATTGCAAAGCTGACATAATTCGATATAGTAGCAGTTCTTTCAATAAGCTCCATATCATCCGTTATTACACTCTTCATCGTGTTGAGAAGGGTTGCTGACTTCGTCTCATCCGCACCGATCTGCTGTAATGTCTGCTGAACTGTCGTGTACATCTCTTCCTGCATATTTTCCGTAGATGTTGTGATCCTACGTACGGAAGACATCCCAACTACTACGTTAATAATCGTGAGTATAATCGGGATTGCAAACCCTATAATCATTTTTGTTTTAATCTTCATGTCTTTCATAACTATACCTCTCCTTCTTCATCCATATTAATATCATTTGCCTGCTCTACAACTGTTAAATCCTCATCATTTAGTAATTTATCAGGATCGAGCAGTAATTTTACGGAATTACCTACCTTGCCAATGCCGTAGACATATTTATTCTGTGCCCGCTCGGCATGGCCGATCTTGGGAGGCGGAAGTATATTGTCTTCATCGATTTCAACCACCTCTGCAATTTTTTCAACGATCAATCCTACTACCGATGATTTTACATTGATGACAATGATGCAGGTTCGATCATTATACTCCTGCGGTTCCTGCTTAAAACGCAGCCTTACATCAATAACGGGAACAACCTTTCCACGCAGATTAATAAGTCCTTTGATATAATCTTCTGTTTCGGGAATCGCTGTAATTTCCTGCATTTGGATAATTTCATTAACATATTGAATTGCTAACCCAAAGTATTCATTACCTGACTTGAACGTCATGTATTTACCTTTTTCGCTGCTTTCATCATCCGAATTGGGGTCCGACGAAAGTCTGTTCAATTCGTTTATCCCATCCATATAGTTACCGTTCCTTTCTATAATTTTATTCCATTAATCCCGCTGCATCCAGAATTAATGCAATACTTCCATCTCCAAGCTGTGTACAGCCAGACAACCCTTTAACCTTTTTGATATAAGAAGGAATCGGCTTCACAACAATTTCCTGTTCCCCGATCAATTTATCAACTAAAAGACAGACTTTCTGATTCTCCACTTCGAGGATCAACATGACTCCCTCTTCAACAGACTCGCAATACTGCTCCAGATGATACCATCTTCCAAGTCTGAGTACCGGAAAACACTCGCCGCGTACCATGATGTATTCATCACCATTCGGTTCATAAATCATCATATCTTCTTTTACGCGAATAAATTCTTTAATGACACCCGTCTCTAATACAAACGAAGAATTTCCGGTTTCCATGACAATACCATCAATAATCGCAAGTGTAAGAGGAATCTTCAGACTCATGATACTGCCCATTCCCGGTTTGCTATCAATATCCAGCGTACCGCCAATGGACTGAATATTCTGAACAACAACATCCATTCCTACGCCACGTCCTGAATATTCCGTGACCTGCTCATTTGTGGAAAAGCCCGGTAACGTGATCAGCTGATATACCTCTTTATCCGAATAAGCTGCATCCGGTTTGTTATCATCCAGTATCCCTTGTTTCCTTGCTTTTGCAAGGATTTTTGTTCTGTCCAGACCTGCCCCATCATCCTCGACGCTGATCCAAACTTTCCCGGCTTCTGTTTTGGCGGAAAGAGTGACTTTACCTTTCGCACTTTTGCCGCTTTCCATACGTTCCGCTTTTTCTTCAATGCCATGGTCAACTGCATTTCTTACGATATGCATAAGAGGATCGGAGATCTTCTCGATAATATTCTTATCTACCTCCGTATTCTCACCGATCATCTCGAACTCAATATCTTTTCCAAGCTTTCTGGATACGTCAAATACAATACGGTTCATTTTTTGGAATGTATTTGACAGAGATACCATTCGCATGGACATGATAACATCCTGCAGATCCGTTGAAATCTTGGACAATTGAGATGCTGCCTTATTGAAGCGGTCAAGATTAAGCCCCGGAACCTTTAAATCGGGATTCTGCAATACCACAGACTCGGAAATAACCAGCTCACCGATCAAATCCATCAACTGATCCATCTTCTTGACATTGACACTGATGAAAGCGCTCTTCTCTCCCTTTTTGTCCTTGGCAAGTTTCTTCTGCTTACCCGGTTCTCTGGATTTAATAACGAAATCACCTGGTGCAATCTTTTTCTCCGGCTTCTTTTCCTCCGCCTTCGGTTTTTCTCCCTCGCTCTTTTCAGCAGATTGTTCCTGTGCTTTAGAATCAATGTCCTCTACACTGGAATCCAGATCAATTACCTCATGATCCTGATCGCCAAAATCAAATCCCTGCAGAAATTCTTCGGCCTTACATTCAAAGACATCCACTGATTTAATGTCATATCCTACGCCAATGATATTACGTATCTCTTCCTCAGTGCTCTGAGCTTGAAGGAGAATCCTGAAACCTTCTTCAACAATCGTATCTGCACTGGTTGGATCTGAAATGATATCTTCAGGGGAGTAGAGAATATCCTCTGCTATCTCCTTTAACGCATATACGGTCTTGTAAGCATGGACATTTGCCATTTCCGTTCCCGGATAAAAAGTAAGATAAATCTTATAAAAACGACTGGCACTTGTAGCTACCGGTGCAATGTAAAAATGCTTCGGTTCTACATGAACATTTTCCGGAGGCGCTTCAGTTCCCTCCACAATTCCGCCGTTTTTGATCACCTCAAGAAACTTGTCAAGATCCTTGATGATCTCGCTGGAATCACCGTTTGCCGGATCTCCGTTACGGATCTTTTCCAACTCACTTGAAATGAAGTCCTCCACCGACAGCACATGCTCCACCAGTTCCAGATGCGGCACATTTTCCGGATGCGATTCTCTGAGATAAAAGAATACATCCTCAAGCTTATGTGACACTGCCGTTATGTTATCAAACATCATAATACCGGAAGAGCCTTTGATCGTATGCATGGTTCTGAATATTTCGTTGATGCTGTCTTCATCAAAACAATCTGCATCCTTTTGCTCAAGAACTCTTTCCTGGAGCTGTTCCAGTAACTGCTCATTCTCGAACAGATACATATCAAGCATGCCATCTGTGCTAAATTCTTCAGCCATATCCTTCTCCTTTCCTGTATTCTTATTTTCCTTTATCAGATCAGATTTAATTTCTTCAATGCCTGCTCAAATCTTTCCTGATCAATAGGCTTACCGGAATAAATTGTGCATCCCAGTTCAAAAGCCATTTTGACGTTTCTTTCCTCATTTAAGGCAGTGGTCATAATTACTTTTACCGCTTTATCCTCAGGGATGTTTCTCTCCTTTTCCAGATTGCGGATACCTACCAATGACTGATATCCGTCCATGACCGGCATCATAATATCAAGACACACCAGATCATAAGGGTCGTCGTCCTCCAAAGCCATCATAAATGCATCTACTGCTTCCATACCGTCCACAGTCACATCGCATTCACCATACTTTGACAGAAAGTTCATCATAAACTTTCTTGTTGCAAAATCGTCTTCTGCTAACAGAATCTTCATACCTTTTCTCCTTTACATTTTATTTAGCAATGCATATGTTCTTTTTGCAATATCTCCCAATTTATCCTGGTATTCCACTGCTCCCAGATCATAAGCAACTTTGGGCATTCCATAAACTACGCAGGTGGATTCATCCTGTCCGATGGTCCTTGCTCCTGCCTTTCTCATATTCAGTAATCCCTTAGCACCGTCACCGCCCATGCCCGTCAGAATAATTCCAAGTGCATCGGACTTTGCAACCTGCGCAACAGAATCAAACAATACATCTACGGAAGGACAATGTCCGTTCACCCTTGGACCTGCCTTAACCTCTACCTGATAAGTTCCGTTTAATTTGACAAGCCTCATGTGCCTGTCACCACCCGGTGCAATCAGCATATGTCCGGGAAGCACCCGGTCCCCGGTCTCCGCCTCCTTTACCTGAATGCGGCATTGATCGTTCAGTCTCTTTGCATACATCTCCGTAAATTTAGGCGGCATATGCTGCACACAGACAATTCCCGGTATATCCGTTCCAAAATCCTTAACAACAGAAAAAATTGCTTCTGTACCTCCTGTCGATGCGCCTATCGCTACAATAAGGTTACTTCTTGTGGTAGCCAGATGCTGCTCTTCCTGCTGCTGCTTGATAACCGTTTTCTTTATGTTGCTAATCTTTGCCGTAGAAGCGATCTTTACTTTGACCAAAAGCTCATTCCTGATAAAATCCTCAAGTTGTGCCCGACTGGATACTGCCGGCTTTGCAACGAAATCCACAGCTCCGGCGTTCATTGCATCAAATACCTTATCACTTAAGGAACTGATCACCACTACCGGAAGCGGATACTGAGGTATCAGCTTTCGCAGGAACTCAATTCCACTCATTCTCGGAAGTTCTACATCCAATGTCATAACATTCGGATGATATTTCAAAATAAGGTCTCTTGCTTCAAAAGGATCTTTTGCGGTTGCCACGACCTGTATTGCCGGATCCTTGCTCAGATTTTGAACCAGTAATTCCCTGAATACAATTGAATCCTCTACCACCAAAACTTTAATCGGTACCATCCTTTATATCTACCTCTCTCTCTTTCGGAAAATCGACGGTTTAACAATCTGGAAAGGTGTTGAGCTCCTGTCAATCGTTTCCGTTGTTCCTATGAACAAATAGCCCCCCGGTTCTAAGAAATCATACACCTTTTGAACCAGCTCCCGCTTGGTCGGTTCATCAAAATATATCATAACGTTTCGTAAAAATACAACGTGCATTTTTTTCTTAAATGGAAAAGGATCCATCAAATTAAACTGGCGGAAGATCACTTCCTTCCTCAATTCATCCTTTACCTGAAACTGCCCTCCCGGAAGCGATTTAAAAAAGTGCCTCCTCCACTGCTCAGGCATTTTATTCACCTGATCTGTGCCGTAAATTCCGGCCATTGCCTGTTGCAGCACCTTTGTGGAAATATCGGTAGCCAGCACCTTGGTGTCCCACTGATCTTTCTCCAAACCAAAGAAATCTGACAAAACCATAGCAATCATATAGGGCTCCTCGCCTGTGGATGCAGCTCCGCACCAGATACGCAAATCCTTACTTCTGGCTTCCTTAACCCGCAGCCACGGAAGTACTGTCCCCTTGAAAAAATCAAAATGCTCAAATTCCCTCATAAAATAAGTATGGTTGGTGGTCAAAAAATTAACCAGCATTTTTTCTTCATTGCCGCTCTTATCACTTTCCACGGCATTCATGAAATCATGAAAATTATTCCAGCCCTTTTTCCTGATGTAGTTCTCCAGACGTCCATTTACAATGACTTTTTTTTGACTTAAGTCAATGCCATAGCGTTGTTTCATGTGGTCTGAAATTCGTTTAAACTCCTCATCTGTAATCAACTTTCATTCCTCCCGTCAAAAAAATACTATATTCATCAGCATAATTGACGTGATATTTTACGACATATCTCATAAATATTGGGATTGAATTTGATACCTGTCTCCCTGCCCATAGCTTCCAACGCTTCCTCTCTGGAGAGTGCTTCTTCTCCGGTCAGGGTACAATACTTTTCCGCAACAGAGACAATCTGTGCTGCGAGAGGGATATTTTCCCCTGTCAGCCTGTCTGGATACC
Source organism: uncultured Lachnospiraceae bacterium (assembly GCA_947174495.1). Classification (GTDB taxonomy): domain Bacteria; phylum Bacillota; class Clostridia; order Lachnospirales; family Lachnospiraceae; genus Suilimivivens. The sequence continues at coordinate 12,142 of CAMWJC010000038.1, forward strand.
CGCTTCCATCCCAGTTCTCATGATGATATTTCGCTATATCTACAGCCGTGCTGATAAAATCATTATAATCACTATTGACGTGCAAATCCTGCAATAGTTTTGCACCAATTGTTGTATGTTTTTGGATAACAGCCCTCTCTTCCTCCGTCAGTTCCTTCTTTTTTTGCAGAACATCCGTGGATATCCCAATATTTCCAATATCACAAAGAGGGGCGGCTAATTCAATTGTATCAATAAACGAATCGGAAATCTGATTTTCAAACAATGGAGATAACTGCATTCCCTGTGCCAGAATTCTGCAATTCCTGCCCACCCGATCCATGTGCTCTTTTTCGTAGTCCGCATTTTGAGCCGCAATGTTAGCCATTGCATATAATATATTTTTCTTTTCCTGCTCTATCTGCCGAAGCTGCTCTTTCACGGAGATCTGAAGACGTCTATTCATCTCAAGAAGTTCTCTTTTGGCTTCATACAGTCTTAGCTGAACACCTACCCGGGCTTGCACCACTTCCGGAATAAATGGTTTGGTGATATAATCTTCCCCGCCAAGTGACAAACCTTCCACAATAGCCTCAGGCTCATCATATGCCGAAATAAATATAACGGGAACATTTCTTGTCTCTTTTTTGCGTTTTAGAGTTTTACACAGTTCATATCCATCCATCCCCGGCATGGAAATATCAGTCAGAATAAGATCCGGACACTGCTCCTTTACCAATTCCAGAGCCTGTTCGCCGCTTTCCGCCGAAACAGGATCACCGCCGATGTCTTTGATGATCTCTTCAAGAATCACCCTGTTCATTTCCATATCATCCACAATAAGGATTCTGGCCTTGCCGATATTCCTGTCCTCTGAAGCCATGTAACTATCCCCTTTCCATTACAGGAAATTGTTTAATTCCTCAAATGCTTTGGCTACCTTTTCGTAATCTTCCTTTTGGATGGCCATTTTCAGTCTTAAAGCTGTGCGCTTTATATCCTGTGGCGCCTGAGCAGTCAGTTCCCTGACAATCTCCATAAACATCTCTGCTTTTTCCCAATTTTCCATCTCCACACACAAAATGAGTTTGGAAAGATTTTTCTTCAAATTCTTCTGATTTTCATCTGTGCCGTATATCCGGATATCTTCAAGCAGATCTTCTTCCTCTGAAAGCGCTCCTGTCACCATACCAGGCTGCAGCTCCCCAATACCTGATGCTTGCAGTGTACCCTCTTCCTCACAGCCTTCTACCCATATGGAGAAAGAAAATGTGCTGCCTTTGTTCTTTTCGCTTTCTACCTCGATCCTTCCGCCCATAAGTTCCGCCAGCTGTTTGCTGATATTCAGCCCCAGACCGGTTCCTCCATATTTGCGTGAGATAGAAGCATCCACCTGCGAAAAACTCTGAAACAGTTTATCGGTATCGGCCTTATCGATTCCGATTCCCGTATCGGATACAATAAAAAACAACTCTAATCTGTTATTTACCTGTGCAGTCTTTACTGCCTCTACAGAAATCTTACCGATTGAGGTGAATTTCTGTGCGTTGGACAACAGATTATTCAAAATCTGAACGATCCGCAGTTCGTCACCTATAATATACTCCGGTATCTGCGGAGATACCGTCATAAAGAAATTTAATCCTTTTTCTGTAATTTTATTGATATGATTGGATTTTACATAATCCATCATATTGCGAAAATGAAACTTACGCGGCTCCAGTGTAAATTTACCTGCCTCCAGCTTTGAAAAATCCAGAATGCTGTTTATGATCTTATTCATATCATCACAGCATCGCTCAACCAAATGCAGTGATTTCAGCGTTGCCTCATCCAATGGTCTGTCAAAAAGCTCCCGGATATTCCCCAGCACGCCGTTTACCGGAGTTCTGAGTTCGTGCGTTACATTTGCAACGAATTCCGATTTCACTTTTGCTGCTTGGTCCGCCTCCTGCCTAATACGCTCGATCTCCCTGCCAAGAAATTCTCTTTCCAGAATATCATTAGCCATACATATATATTTTTCCGGATTTGATGCCTCTTTTACAATTTTAGCCTCTATCGGAAAACAAGTATGATTCTGGCGGTATGCCACTAGAGAACATAACTCATTTTCTGATAAACCTTCCGCCTCTTCCACACCTTTCCCCATGGAAAAAGTGTTGGGAAACACTTCGCTGATATGTCTGCCGCACAGCGCATCGTCATATTCCAGCTTTTGTCTTGCTGCTGCATTTGCATAAGAAATATTTCCGCTTCGGTCAAACATCAAAATCATTTCCAAAGCGTCATCCATAGGAAATATACTGTCTTCAACTTGTTTCATCAGTAGCCCTCTTAAAGATTACCAAATTCGTATTCAACATCAACGGTCTTTTTGAACCAAAAAACGGGGCAGCAAAAGAATTATTTTTGCTGCCTGCTGTTTCTTTTATCAAGAAAAGGTAAACATCTTAATTACTTCTACAATATTGAAGAAGTCCTCCTTGGCAAGCGCAAAACATTCAAGAACATCAGGAGAAAATTGACCGCATTCACCGTTCATGATCATATCATACGCAATCTTGTTTGCGTATGCACTTTTATATACTCTTGGACTCACCAATGCATCGTAAACATCTGCGATTGCTACAATATGAGCACTAATGGGAATCTCTTCCCCTTTCAGGTGATCCGGATATCCGTTTCCGTCCCATCTCTCATGGTGATAACGACAAATCTCATAGCAGTATCGATAAAAATCACCTGATTGCTTTTCCTTGAACTTTTCAAGAACTTCACACCCGATCGTGGTATGTTTCTTCATTACCTCAAATTCTTCCGGTGTCAAACGCCCCGGTTTTAAGAGGATTGCATCCGGAATGCCAATCTTACCTATGTCATGCAGAGCCGACGCTCTTGCAATCTCATCGACCTGCGCCGGTGTCAGGCCGTATTTCGGAAAATACTTCATAAGATACTTTAACATGATCCGTGTAAAGTATTTGATACGCCTAATATGTTCTCCCGTCTCAAGGCTTCGAAATTCTACTACGGAACTGAGCGCATCGATCATGAATTCATTATTCTCGCGAATCTGCTTTTCCTGTTCCCGGATTTCTTTTTCCTGCTCCTTAAGACGCTCCTGCATATGTCTCTTATTTTGGTAAAGTTCGATGATGTTCTTGCCCCTCCGCTTAACAATATGCGGATAAAACGGCTTATGCATTACATCCGCCACACCAAAGGAGTATGCCTGATCATCACTGTCGATTATCGTCTCACCGGTAATCAATATAACAGGAATCTTTTCCAAAAGGTTGTGCCCCTTCATGTACTCCAGCACTCCAAACCCATTAAGCTCCGGCATTACAACATCCAACAGAATCAGCACAATGTTATGATTATTTTCAAGCTGAGCTGTAGCTTCATTCCCGTTTGCAGCCTCCAGAATATCATATTCATCCGCAAAAACACCGCTTAATATCACGCGGTTTACTTCTTCATCATCAACAATTAAAATCTGCTCTTTATCCATCATGTCTCCTCACCCGATAAAATTTCCTATTCTTATATAAATTAACATTTTTCAATGTAAATGTCAATTCAGATTCATTCACAATTAATCAGCTCAGGGGTTATTATCTCTGATGATTTTTTGAAGACGGCAATAAGATTCCTCTAACTGCTCCCTAGCTTCATTCAACTTCGTAGTATCAACCTCTTCATCCTGTTTATCTCGTAAAAGCTCCGTAATCGCTGATGATGCCTCATAAACAGGGGTCAATCCCAGATTTCCTGAAACACCCTTCAGCGAGTGTGCACCTGCAAAAGCACCTGCATAATCCTTTTTTGAAAGACTATCCATGATCACATCATAATTTTTATCATCCAGAAATTTCAAAATGAACTTCATGTATATGGCTTCATTCCCCATAAAACGCTTTAATGTAACATCTACATCCGCTCCGCCTTCTTCAAGCTGTTTCTTAAATACCTGATCCATATATATACTCCTTTTCTTTTCTCTTCATTTTGTCTCTCCTACGGACAATTTTACCTTTTCTATATTATCATAACAGAAATCTCATCGTCAATGCCGCACGCTTCATTTCCTGCCTAAAAATTCTGAGGTTGAACATCTGTCCAAAATATTTTAAAATTAATATATCTGAAATCATTAACCCCTGCAAAAGGAGAGTATCATGCTTACACAGGAAAATTCTAATCAAAACTTTTCTTCTGACAGTACCGATAATGATGCCGAAATCGGCTATCCAATCCGTGTCTATTTTATTGAATTAGCCAAAATGTATATGCAACGTATCCGCTGGCATTGGCACACAGAAATCGAAATCATCATCATCAATCACGGAGAAGTGGATTTTATGACAGATGATGAAAGAATTCGACTAAAAGCAGGGCAGGGAATTTTAATCAATCAGAATATCATGCATTCCATTAAGCCTGCTGATTCCGACTGTAACTGCTCCCTGTATTCAACCACTTTTCATCCGTCTTTTTTGTTCGGCTATGGAAACACTGTGATGTCTGGAAAGTATCTTGCTCCTATACTTAGTTCTCCTGTTTTCCGCACCATGCTTTTGGATGAACAGGACACGGTTTCCGCCCAAATTATGGATCTGGTAAATTCTGTTATTGCCGTGAACATGACCAAAAAGTATGGCTATGAACTGGTTACAAAATCCTACCTGTGCCAGCTTTGGGTCATTTTATTGGAATATGTGATCCCCCAGAACATTCAAAAACATAAAAATGCAAGCATGACTTTGGATGAATCCCGTGTTAAAGAAGCAATTATGTACATTGAAGAGCACTACGCTGAGCGTGTTACTCTGGATGATCTGTCTGCCGCTGTTCATATCAGCAAAAGCGAGTGCTGCCGCTGTTTCAAACGAGCCCTGCAGATCACTCCCATTGAATACCTCATGAAGTATCGGATTTTCAAAGCTGCTAATATGATTCAAAAAGATGATCCGCATTCCCATTCCATTTCAGAGCTTGCTTTTGCCGTAGGATTTAACAACGCCAGCTACTTTAATAAAGTCTTTCGGCAGTACCTTAATTGCACACCGAGTGAATATAAAAAGAGCATCCGGAATGATCCAACCGAAAACTCTTTCCACTCTATTTCCTAAAAAGGAGTTGGCCCAGCAGCCAACTCCGCAAGAATTTGATTCTCAAATTCTTGTTGGCATCCCACCATGATTACAGCATTTTCTTATCCCTTAAAAGGAGTTGGCCCAGCGGCCAACTCCTTTGTCTTGCTGAAATTACAGCACTTCACTATTTATGCCATATAACTGAAGGATCGATATGCCTAAGATCTCTGCTTCCGGTTCGTGCCATTACTCCTTTCAATTCTTCGTTCATCTGCTCTACCTGCTCCTTTACTCCCTGTGCTCCCGATCTGCCAAGAGGCTGCATGATGACGCGCCCCGCTGACACGGCTGTTGCGCCTAATGCCAACGCTTTAAACACATCCATACCACTTATGATCCCGCAATCTACAAACACAGGAATCTGACCATTCACTACTTTAACAATTTCGGGTAATATTCTAAGAGGCGGGATTGCATAATCCATAATTCCATGATGATGAGAAACTACAATTCCTTTCACACCTGCCTGCAGGCATTTATAAGCGTCCTGGGTACTAAGTACCCCTTTTACCACAAAAGGAAGATCAGCAGCTTCCGCAAACCTGCGTATTTCCTCATGACTTTTTGGCGCCATATCAAAGCCTAAGACCTTATCATATTCCCCCTTACCGTTAAAAGCATGATCAATATCCATACCCACTGCTAATACCCCACACTCTTTTGCATGTGCAATTCTTTCCATGATCAACTCGTTATCCGCATAAGGTTTTATGATCTTAATTGTTTTGGCTCCGGTTGCTGTAATCCTTTCCAGCTCTTCTTTGTCCCCCATTCCAGCCCAGTTGACTACTCCTGCAAGGACAGCCCCCTTTGCCATTTCCACCATACCATCATCACAAATATTATTTAAGTGAGACAATGCGGCCATCATAATCGGTGTTTTGAATTTCTCCCCGTATAATTCCAATGTTGTATCAGGCTTTTGTCCATCCAAATGCCGCATCTCTACAAGCAGTGAATCAAAATAATCCCTGGTGATCTGATCTGAATTTCCCGGATGCTTTCCTTCCATGCTTCTCTTCCTCCCGTATTTTTCTTTTATCTTACTGAATTTTCTGGCAAAAAGCAATTGCAGTCTCAGCTGTTTCCATCGCCTGTTCCTCCCATTTCCGATAATTAATCTCAATCTCCTCGTGTATCTGAATCATATGCTTCAGTTTCTTTTCCAGTCTTTCCAGCGTTTCTGCTGATATCCGCAGTTTCCAATAAATCTCCATGCTGCCTTTCATGTAAGAAGGAATTTCACCTGCTGCTTCTCTGATCTGATCAGTCAGAGAAGAAATTTTATGCACTGCCTGTTCCAATTCGCAGCGGCCGCTCGATAATGCTTCAGTCGTTATCTCCAGGTTCATGCTCCCATGGAGTTGTCCGGTAAAGCTCTCTTTCCCCGCCACTGCTGCCAAAAAGTTCCTTCCTCCCTCTCCACCAAACAGACTGCTGGCAATGACTGGAATTCCCAGTGATATGAAATCCGAAATATCAGAAAGTGTCAATTTTTCACCGTTTAATCCTGTTTTTGTCCCCTGCAGGGATTCCATTATCTGCATGACCACCGCGGCACAGCTATCCCGTGCTGATTCAGGGATGGCCATAACCCATACAGACAGTGCCGCGGCATATTCTCCCAAGGTTCCCTGTCCCGATGTATATGAATTTTTTCTTCCCCGAAAAACCGTCATATACTCTCCTGTCTCCAGATCATCTATTCTCTCCGCAAACATATACTTAATATCATGATATCCGGCAACATTGTACTTTTCCACCGGAGTTCTCACATACCGGATATTGTCTTGTGGTATGATACATTGCCCCAAAGTGTTGACATAATCATTTTCCCCATTTATTCCCTGAATTTTTTGTGTTCGTTCCTCAAATCCTGATTTCCCGTATTTATCCTGCCACCTTTTGATTGCCCGTGGGGAAAATCCCTGTCCATCCGCTGAATAACACGCATTGATTCTGTCTGCATACCGGGTTTCCATGGTAACAAACTGAGCCTTATTTCCTCCCTTGGAATGTCCGGTAACCACAAGACGCTGTCCTTCTCCGGCTCCGGTAGTCTCAACCACTTCCTCAAAGTATTGAAGCGCTCGTTCCTGCTGCGTGGTCACGGCTTTTGTCATCCCTATCCCGTTATCCGGCCATTCTCCATCTCCCGTTCCTCTATATACCACATAGATTGTATCTTTATCCGGAGTTGAAAAGGTACAGGCCGCGGTTCCCCGATCATATCCCATATTGGCACTCTGACAGCCTATGACCAATTCACCCACTGCATCGTTTTGAGCCGCCTGTTCAATTATTGTATATTCGTCAAAATGGCAGCCTCCTTCCTGATAATCTGGGTACTGTTCCAGTTCCTTTAAAATTTCTCTGACACTGGTTCCATCCGCTGCCTGCTGATAGTTAAGATACATAAAGGTGTCCAGCACTATACTGATCTCCGCCTCTGAAATCTGTTCCATCTTCGCATCTGCCCCTTTCCACATCCATCAAAATTTCTGCTTTTAAACAATCACACCGCTGTTTAATGCACTGCTTTGATCTACACTTCCAAGCTCCGCCTTCTGGTAATGTGATGCCATTTCCTGAAGATCACCGGCATGCTCCTGTACCATACGGCAAAGCTTATCCATATCCGCCTGCAGAGAGTCAAACTTTCCGCTATACGCGGCTGCCGCTTCTCCCTGCCATATTCCTTTCATGCCCTGTACCAGAGACATCATTTCTCCTGTAAGATTTTTCATTTGACCGCCTGCAGCTGCAAATTCTCCTGATGTCTGAATTAATTTCTCGGGCGTAACCTTTAAAATACCTTCCATAAATTTCTCCTTTCTCCTATTAATATTTTCTTGCCGAAGCAATTTCCCGGTTTCTTGCCTCCGCTTCTTCATATCTGGCTGCAATTTCCAAAAGTGCCTGTATATACTGTCCAATCAACTGATAAAAAGTCTCCATCTGCTGCCTGTCTCCCGAAAAAGCCTGATGAAAAATATTTTGGGCTTCTCCTTCCCACATACTGCACAGAGACGTTTCCTGTTCCTCTAATTCTGCCGCTTTAGCTTTGAATTGACTGTTCAATTCCTGAAGACGTGTCGCCTTGTTTCTAAGTTCCGATGATGTAACCTGAAAAAATGCCATATTCTTTTCTCCTTCCCTATTCTTAATAAATTCTCGTAACTGCAAGCTGAGAATTCATCTGCTCTGCCCGATACATTTCCTCTGCCTGCTTTTTCATTTCTTCTGACAGATGCCTGAGAATGTCTGCCTCTTCCCGAATCTGCATCCCTAATTTTAACTCCCTCTCCATAAGCTTCTTACCACACTCACTGTTCCACCCCCTTCTTACAACATCAATTGCTCCGGGAATTGTTTCCTCTCCTATCCCACCTAGATTTTCAGACAAAGACTTCATTTTTTCTGTTAAGGAAAGAATCTCCTGAAAATGTATCTCAATTGTCTTTGACAGCCAGCTCATTCTCTTTTTCTGCCTCCTCATAGCTTCCCGCTATACAGGAAAGCTTTTTTATATGATCACAAAGTTCTTCCATCTGCCGGCAGCCTTCTTCGATCAATTGTTTAAAAGTCTTCTGAATTGAAACGACCGGTTCCGCATAAAAGCTCGCCTGTATATTCTCCATAATTGTTCCTGCATTTCTCAGTTCCTTACCAGCTGCTTTTGCCACTTCCTCCCATTCACTGCTTTTTTCTTTCAGCTTATCGGTAGTGACCCTGATTTTGTCTTTCACAGCTCCTCCTTTCTCATTGACCGCATTGCTCAATACATTTGGTCAACCATCCCTTCATTCTTCTTTTCCGTTTCTGCCAGCATTCCAGCTATCACGTTTACTGTATCAGTCAATTTGCCCAGTCCTTTCAGGCATTCCCCTATCCGGTTCAATTGTTCCGCGAGCTCCCGATTCCACAGCCTGCTGGCTGGTCCCTCCCAGTAAGCCATGAGCACATCTGCCTGTTCCTTCAGAATATCCAACTTATCCCATACATCAGTAAGGCTTTTTTCCAAATCTTCTATCCCTCCCCTGACCTCTGTGGAATAAAGCCGTATTTGAAAACGCTCCATCGCTTCTTCCCCCTCTCAGATCAGAACCAGCCTGTCACCGCTTTTTATTCCCTGCTTTCCCAGTTCTTCATCCATCTTCAGAAATCTCCTCTGTTCTGGAATATATAGATATCGTTCTGTTCTGTCTTTACATGGGAGTTTTTCTTTTTCCTCAATCAAGGAAATCATCTCTTCGATTAACTTATCCGCCCGGGTCTGCTCTTTACACTCAAAATCATAACTGCCGTCAAGCGCCGGCACCTGTACCTCTATCAAAATCATTGCTCCTCCTCTGAAATACCGGGTATGAAAATCCTTTCCGACCTGGAAAAGGGACTTTGCTTCCAATATCCTGTGCTGTCCGCCTCCCGCTGATTCAGTCGTGTATACCCCAGGTCGTCAAAAGAAAATACTCTCTGATTCCCTGCATTTCCTCCAATATGAATTCCGCTCTGATGCAGTGAAAGCTCCCTGAAAATTGGTTCTGCCATCAAGTGGGAGTCCTGCATACAATTGTATGCTCCTGCCAAAAAACAGTCTTTAACTTTTCCTCTGGCAATCATCTCCCAGAAAAGCAGTCTTTCTCTGCATTCTTCATCCGACTTATTAATTTGCTGTATAAACTCTGTCAAATCTGCAATTAAAAAGCACTTTTCTTTTTCCTCCTCTCTGTGCAGCTGCAAAGTCTCATCTCCGCTTACCCATACCACCTCTTTTCCGGTAATAAGCAGGCTTTGTGCCATATCCTCAAGAAATCTTTTTCCATGACGTTTCTGTCCGCAGGAAATCAAAAAAACAGAATTTTGATCAAGATTTAATTCCCTGATTTCACCAGTGATAAGTGAATAACCCAGAGGAATACAATTTTCCTTCCATGAATATTCCTTTTTCATAATCTCAAAGCTCGCCGGCTTTGGAATATGCGGAAAAGGCTTCGGGCTCTTTCCAAATGCGCTGATCCTGTCCCGTATCTGCCTTGTTTCCTCAAAAAATACTCCCTGAAATTCCAGAATTCTCTCTTCTTGCCTGCAAAGTCCTCTTCCCGGTGTATTTTCTTTGGGAAGTACATCCATACTGTATCTTCGCAATATGTCTCCATATGCAAAGCGATCACTCATGGAAAGCGCTAATGTAGTTTTCACCTTTTCAAATATCCGCCCCGGAATTTCTGCTACGGAAGACGCTGTCAAAATCAGATATATGCCGCATCCCATTCCCTCCTTGGCAAGCTTTAAGAGCAATTCCTGTTGTTTTTCTTCCAGAACAGTGTACATGGCGGCAAAGTTGTCGATGAGTAAAAATACCGGCAATATTCTTTCCCCGTCTCCAGAAAGTTCTTCCTTCCTCTTTTGAAGTAGTTCAGACAGATGATAAAAAAAGATATCTTTTTCCTCTGCTTCCTGAAGCACTCCCAGAACTCCCGGCATATCTGCAAAATTTCTCATGCTTCCCTGACTCATATCCACTCCCAGTATCATCACCGGTTCTGTGGCCCTTTGCATCATGAGCTGCCACAGAATCGCCTGTATCAGCTTTGTTTTTCCTGACAACGGTCCTCCACATAGTATCAAGTGTCCCATTTGTTCCGGTCGATAAGAAAAAGTAAACTGCTTTTGATTTTCCGGGTCATCACACAATCCCAACAGAATTTCCATTTTCTTCCGGATATTTCCCGAGGTCACCTCTGCCTCTCTTTCCTTTTGTCTTATGCTTTCAAGCTCCGTGAAGGTGATTTTCTCAGGTATTTCTGGCATCCAGAGCGGCTTCGCCCGCATCCGGCATTGACGATCCGCCAATTGGTTTACATAACTAATCGTAGCTTCCAGTTGACTTATTCCGCTGTCCTCATTTCTCTTTTTTAGATAAATTCGACTTCCTGTATTTTCTACCAATACGGTACTGCCCTGATTCTCTGGTTCTTCACAGTATTCTTGTCCACAATATCCGGTCTGAAATAATTCATAATACTCATGACTGCCAATCTGCAGATAACATTGTCCCGGAACTCTTAAAAGCGCTGCATCTCCATTATGAAGCATATCCATACTATCCTGCCGGTCTTGCACCTTAAGGCACAGATGAAACCTTGCATTACTCCAAATGCGATCGTCTACTGTTCCTGCCGGTTTTTGGGTTGCCAAAATCAAATGGATTCCCAGACTTCGTCCTACCTGCGACAGAGAAATAATCTCCTGCATGAACTCCGGCTCCTCTTTTCGAAGCTGGGCAAATTCATCCACCACCAGAATCAGATGAGGCATAGGTTCTGCCACCTTATTCTCCCGATAAAGCTGCGTATAGCCATCGATATGGTTTACTCCCCACTCACTAAAAAGCTTTTGTCTTCGTTTGTTTTCACTTGTAATTGCCGACATGGCACGTTTGATTTGCTTTCCTGAAAGATTTGATATGACTCCCGCACAATGCGGAAGATCAAGAAGTATATTTCCGGTACCGCCGCCTTTATAATCAATCATAAAGAAATTGACATCCTCTGGCGAAAAATTCACAGCTACAGACAATAAAAAGGTTAGAATCAATTCACTTTTTCCAAATCCGGTTGTTCCGGCGATCAACCCATGTGGACCATGAAATTTTTCATGAATGTCCAAACTGACGATTCTTCCCCCTGCCCCACGCCCAATCGGAACTTTAAGTCTTTTGTCAGGGTTATTCTTTTCCCATCTCCGACCGCTTTCAAGCTGCTCCACACAGTTGCAGCCATATAGTCCAAGAAAATCCACTTTATCCGGTATCCTCTCCTCCATCCCTGTTTCCCGTACCTCAAGACCAGTAATTCCTCTGAAATAGGCTTGCGCCTGTACCTTTGTAATCTGTTCGAAATTTATAGACTGTCTACTGATTTCTCCCTCCTCTTTATTTACAATTTCTTCCTTGTTTTTCCAGGTAAGATACGTAAGACAGCTTTTGGGAAGAGACTCCTTTTCCTTTCCTGCAAAAACAACACTAATCGGATATTCTCCTTCCTTTTCTGTCAAACAGTTGTAAAAGCTCTCTCCCTGCAGCATTTCTTGATTTAGTACAAACACTAAATACCATGGGAGTTTTCTATTGTCAGCTGCCGGATTATTTATCCGCTTATCCATCTGCCCTTTTTCCAATTCTGCCATTAGTACAGGAATAATCTCTCCACTCTCTTTCTCATCCCCTGCCAAAAATCGGATCTTTTTACCCGGGGACCAGACATGAGGCATCCATCGGATACATTCAGCAAACCGCCTCTGCCACACCCTAGACCTGTCATAAAAACATACTACTTTCACTTCTGTATAACAGTGGCAGGCTGCCAACTGTATCATCAGACCGAATAACACCGCAAAATCCTCTGCTTTATCTGTATCCGCTTCTATCCCCAATTGTCTCACCTCGGAAAAATCAATACCCAGCGGCATTGCTTCTTCCTTTTGAAATTCCTCCGCAAGCTGGCTTCCCTCCTGGCAGAGCCTGTCAGGAACAATGTCCCCCGTCTGCTGCGCAAGCTTTACCTGAATTCTGGAATCTGTTGTTCCTGTTCCAAGACGCAGAAACAGAAAATCCTTCTGTCTGTAATACCGGTTCCACAAAACCCCCGGCGGTTGTCCTTCCCTTCCCAGAAAACTCTCTGCTGCCGGATACCTGGATTCCAATATCTTTCGGTTCTGTTCCATCCACCCGGTCAGTTCCTCCCTTACTCTCTGCAAATATTCACGATATTGTATCATACGGTGCTTTTCAAACCGCCGCTTCGTATACTTCTTATAACAATAATTGACAATTCCCCAAAACAGCGCCAGAATCCCGCTGCAAACACCCATGGTCAGAGATAAAAGATAAAAGTTACTTCCCTGATTCATCAGCCTGCTTCCCACAAACGCCATAAGAAGCATAGGCAGCACCATCGTTATTGATGGACCAATATTCAAAAGCAGTGGGGTTTCCTCTTGTCCCGGTCTTGGACCTGGTGGCAAAATTTCCCGTTCTCCGGTATATAGCTTTTGTTCCTCAAAAAGCTCCCGTTCCACTACACATTTTTCTGAAGCAGGCAGACAAAAGCGATAAGAAATTCCTCTTCGATATACTTCACCAAATGCCGCACCTTCTCCTGCAATCCTTACCACTCCCGCAAAGCAGACACACAAGAAAAAATCTTCGCAAAGCAATAAGTGAAGTCCATAAATGTCAATCCGGTCTCCATCCGATAACTCCATTTCGCAATCCAGCCGCTTTTCATTTAAGTAAATGCCTTCGCTTTCCGTCTGGGGACGGATTCTATAACGTCCATCCACAACACTAATATTTGCAGACTCTGCTCCCACCAAACTGCAACAGTTATAAAAAATACGATTTTTATACGCATTTCCAATTTGGCAAATTTCATTCCTTTGAATCAAAAGCCTTCCTGCACGCTCCATCCCGGCAAGCTCTTTTGTAAGAATCAACATCAGTTTCTCTTTTCGGAACGTATGATAATAGAATGGCTGATCCTCATAAAGTCTTTCTTCCTGAATATAATACATACCCTCCCTCTGCATAACCCGAAGCGATACTGTCTCCAGCAGCATGAGTTCGTCTGCGGAAAAATAAAGACAGCACTCTCCTTCCTGATATGCAGCAAGTCTCCTTCTGGTACAGGCCTTTTGTCCAAAAATTAAAAGGAATCTGTCCCTGCACACTCTCTTCTCTGTGATTGTAGTCAATGGAACCTCCTGAAAAATAAAGAATCTTAGAATTAAGATGATCCAGATAATTTGAAAGTGTTATCACATTAACAGATTCTATGAATCCTGTCAACGCTTTTTCAAAATTTTATAAATTGTTTAGAAAAGGAGCCGGGATTCCCCGGCTCCTAAATATCTTATTCCAATGTCTTTACTTTGAAAGAATATATGCCATATCAATAGGTCTCAAAACAGCTTACCATAGAAGAAGCCAGTTCTTCCCCATCTTCCCCATACGTCAATACCACGGAAACAACCCGGTCCTCAATCATTCTGATATAATAATCCGTGTGGAGGCGCTGCCCCATTGTCTCCACCTGATAACCGGATCTGAGGTAAGAAATTCCGGCAATTTCCACCTTCTCATTATCCCCTGCTTTCTTATATGTCATAGCTGAAACGGCTAAAAGTGACTGTTCAAGCTGCTCTGCATAAATCTCCTCCGACATCTTGAGAGGCATCCGGTCAACGCTCACAATAACATTTGATTTTGTGCGTTCATCATAACACATCATTTCCCGTACAGATGTCAGCTCTGCATATTTAATCTGCACATCGCTTAAATCTTCTGACAAAAGCTCCTCACTGATCCCCATCAGTTCATCTAATTCTTCCTCTGATGCCATTCTTGTGCCATTCGGTGCTGTAAAACGCATGTTAAGCCACTGACTTTCCCATCCGCTTTCACTTACAGTACCCTTTGAGAACTCAGAAGCAGTCTCCTCCTGCTCTGGTATTTCCGCTTGTGAGGCTTCTGGAAACTCCGCTTCCAAAGGCAGATCAGGCTCCTCGTCCTCTCTATTCTTCTCAGTCTCTTCCATTATCTCCTGTCTATGATCATTTTCCTCTACAGCTGCCTTTGGGCCACACGCGGTAAGAATAACTACCATTGCCAGTATCAATAAAATAAGCTTTCTCTGCACTCTCATTTGCCTCCCTGATCACATGATTTTCTGCCCCAAATTATACCATCACCGCACCTTCCGCACAAGAACGGCTTCTATCCAAGCGCCACATCCAAAACCATCATAATCAAGAATCCGGTCATAACACCAATGGTACCCAAATTAGAGTGCTCTCCTTCGTTTGCTTCCGGAATCAGTTCCTCAACCACCACATAGATCATGGCACCTGCCGCAAAAGCCAGAAACCAGGGCATGTAAGGAGTAATCTGTACCGCAATCAGGGTGATTCCCACTCCGAAAATAAGCTCTACAATTCCCGAAAGACTCCCCATTGCAAATGCGCGCCTCCTACTCATCCCCTCTTGCCTGAGAGGCAGCGAAATTGCAGCTCCTTCCGGGAAATTCTGAATACCGATCCCCACTGCCAACGCAAGTGCTGCTGCATATAATGCCGGATCTTCCGGATGTTGAACTGCCATGGCAAATGCAAGCCCCACTGCCATTCCTTCCGGTATGTTATGAAGTGTCACTGCCAATACCAGCAGCGTGGTTCTTCGTAAAGAACTTCTCATCCCTTCCGGTTTTCCCTCTCCCAAATGAAGATGAGGCATCAGAAAATCCAACATATACAGGAAGATTCCTCCCAGCACGAAGCCTCCTGCTGCCGGAATCCATGGAATTCCTCCCATACTTTCTGTTTCGTCAATTGCAGGTAACAGCAAAGACCAGACGGATGCCGCCATCATCACACCAGCAGCAAATCCTAAGAATGCTCTTTGAATGTTCATTCCCATATTTCTTTTAAAAATGAATACTACACCGGCACCGAGTACAGTCATAAAAAAAGTAAAACCCGTTCCCATTGCCGCAAAGCCAATTGCCTGATTCATATTCTCCTCTTTCCGCGTTTCAAAGCGAACGCCTGCGTCTATGCATATTATACCCAATTGTTGACCTTTTGTGCCTGTCCTTCTATCTGCGGTTTAGCAAGAAAAAATTTTACTTTCTTCCTCTGTTTTGTTATACTGATATGCGGATTTTAAAAAGGAGGCGCTACTCATGTTCGGTTTTGGCACCATAATCAACACCGCTGCTGTTATTGCAGGAGGAATTGCAGGTGTTGTACTCAAAAAAGGAATTCCGGAAAATTGTCAGAAAATACTGATGCAGGCCTGCGGTATTGCTACGATCTTCATCGGCGTCTCAGGCACATTGAAAGAAATGCTTGTTATAAATGGCAGTTCCATAGAAACAAAAGGAACCTTTCTTCTGATTCTTTCACTGGTTCTGGGAGGACTTGCAGGATCTCTTCTATCCATTGAGGATCGGCTGGAACGTTTGGGCGAACTGTTAAAGAAAAAGCTTCATTCCGAAAAGGATACCCAGTTTGTGGAAGGTTTCGTTACCTCTACTCTGGTTATCTGCATTGGTGCCATGGCTATCGTCGGCGCCATCGAAGACGGTCTGACGGGAAACTTCTCCACGCTTACCGCTAAAGCAATTTTGGACTTTGTCATTGTAATGATTTTTGCCTCCACCCTGGGAAAGGGCGTTATCTTTTCCGCCCTGCCCCTGTTTCTCTATCAAGGTGTCATAACGATTCTTGCTGCCGTTCTCGGTGACTTTATGAGTCCTTCCCTGATCAGCGATATCTCTTTTGTGGGATCGGCATTAATTTTCTGCGTGGGCGTTAATATTGCCTTTGG
>CAMWJC010000039.1 GCA_947174495.1 uncultured Lachnospiraceae bacterium
ATGGATTCAATGGAAGGCCATATGGATTCAATGGAAGGACATATGGGTTCAATGGAAGGTCGTATGGACTCTATGGTAGGCCATATGGATTCTATGGAATCAACACTGAATAGCAGGATGGATAATCTGGAATCAAACATGGAAATGGAATTCAAAGCAGTGCGGACAGAAATAGACGTAGCATATAAAGCTTTAAAGAAAGATATTTCTGTTCTAGATGATAAGATTGACCGGCTCATGTACACAAAAGACATTGATGGTCATGAGAAAATGAAGATACAGGTAGAATTGTTAGCGAAAGGGTATCAGGAGTTGAAAGAGAGGATCGGTTAAGAATAAAGTTACAAAGGGAATGGTTTTTGAAAAGAAATATTTGACAATCGTTTCCGGAGTGTGCTATGCTTAGTTCACTATCCGCTTAGAAATTCAAATGGAATACAGATGATTATGTAGAAACGACCTGTCCGTGACTTTTCACGGACGGGTTTTTGTATTTGGAAAACAGTCCTGCCGGATACAAATTTGTCGGGCAGGGATACAGAAATGAATGGAGGAAAAATGAAGAGAAGAATTTCTAAGCTTAAAAATACTTTATTTCAAAAGGAAACAGGGAAAAAAGTTCTTGGAATCGCCCTGTTGGTAACTGTATTTACAACGTCGGCGGGGACGATCATGCCGGTACACGGAGAAGAATTGTCGCAAAAGACGGTTGTCACTGAAATCTATCATAAGCACATAGGAAATTCAGGTGAAAAGGGCGGCTGTTATCAGCAGGAGATTTCACACATCCATCAGGGAAACGAGACAGAAGGAGGAAATTGTTATCAAACAGAAATTACGCATGTGCATCAGGGAGATGAAGCTTCCGGCACAGGCTGTTATTCCAAAAACGTTTATCATACCCACCAGGGAGATGGACAAAGCGAAGAGGGATGCTATGCGGCTGTTTATCACACCCATGAAGAGGATTGTTATACAGATAAGATCTGTACTATCCGCTATACTAAGGGTGAGGTGATCGGAACCGAAATAAAGGAGTGTGACGCGCATGGACAGTCTGTTCATGAAAGGGCGGAAGGAATCGGCTCCCATGTGAATTGTGATATAGGAGATGAAGACGTCTATCTGGAATACTGTCGAGAATGCGGAATCATGTCTTACAGTTATCATGACTATCAGGAGCTTACATGTGGAAAGGATACGGAAACAGCGGAGGATTATGTGGTCATCTGCGGAAAAGATGAGACTACCGTTGAGAGGTATGAGACGGGATGCGGATTTGAACAGGGAAGCGTGGAACGATATGAGCTGTCCTGTGGCAAAACAGCGGAAGGCTATTCCAGAAACTGTGGATTAGATGAAAAGACACCTTTGGGCAAAATGATCGTTACCAATGAAACGGAAGGAGAGAGTGAAAAGGTTACAATAAGCGTTCGAATAGAGGATTTATCAGGTGGGAAGCTTCTGTTCGATGAGCCATCTTTTGTCTGGTATGATGAAACAGGGAAAAGGATCGGAAATGGTGAACAGATTGAAGTAGAGAAGAACGGAAATTATACAGTCGAAGTACGGTTGCAAAATCCGGATGTAGATGAAAGCAGCTTGAGGAGCATCATTGCCATTGATAATGTATCCCACAAGGATAGCAGCTCACCTTCTCCGGAAGCCAGCAAATCACCGCTTCCTACTGCTTCGAAAACTCCGGAGGCAGGGAAGGAAAAGGAGGAAGCGCCCACCGGAGAACCCCAACAGACGGAGGAGCCTTCCGATGAAAGTGAGGAAGTTTTGCCCCAGGAAACCCCGTCACCCACTCCGGCTCTAACGATTGATGAAGGAACAGACGGTGGAGGAGGCGGAAATCGCAGAATTCCAGAAGGAAAAGGTAAGGAAATCCGTGATTTAGGAAGTAAAGAATCTGATGAAGGTTTTACGGAAGAGATGGTAGGGAGAAAGCCGACTATAAAAAAGGAAGTAAAAAAGAAAGAAGCGAAGGAAAATATGGCGTCTCTGGCGGAACCGGTGGAGGTGAAAAAAGTAGGATTCTGGCAAAGAATATTTGCAGACCCGAAGGTCAGAATTTTTTCGATTGCGGCTGGCATGCTGCTTCTTTTGTCAGGACTCCTCTTATTGCTGCTCTATTTCCTTAGAAGTGTGAGAATTTACAACGATGATGGACAAGGACGGTTTGTGAAATTGGGACGTTGTCCTATCCGGTTGGAAGAGGAAGGATATGCTGTGACAATATCTGAACAGATCGCAGAGAAGGCATACACAAACCGCTATTGTATCAAGCCAGGGATGTTTCGGCTGGGAAAAGAACAGCAGGAAATTCTGGTGTATAAAGATACCAAGAGAGTGTCTGCAAAGCTGGAAAAAGAAATGATTTTTGTAATCTAAAAAAGGAAAAATTTCTTGCTTTTAAAGGATGAACGTGATAGACTCATTATGTTTATAAGTAAATGCATAATTATGCATAAGGAGGATGATTATGAAAAAGTTTTTAGCAATTTTACTGGCAACAGTAATGACAATGAGTCTTCTCACCGCCTGCGGCGGCAAGGATGCAGCTCCGGCAGATGTAGCAAGCAGCGAAGCAGACGCAGCAGTATCAGAGGTTCTCGCAGATGGGGTTCTCACAGTAGGAACCAATGCAGAGTTTCCGCCCTTTGAGTATGTGGGTGACAGTGGAGAACCGGACGGATTTGATGTGGCGCTTATTAAAGCAATCGGCGAAAAGCTGGGGGTATCAGTAGAGGTTGAGAACATGGAGTTTGATTCTTTGGTTTCTTCTATCGGAAATAAGATCGATGTGGCAATTGCCGGCATGACCGTAACAGATGAGAGAAAGAATTCCGTAGATTTTTCCAATTCCTATTATGATGCGCTTCAGTACGTAATCGTTCCGGAAGGATCGGAAATTGCAACTTTTGATGATCTTGCCGGAAAGGCGATCGGCGTTCAGCTTGGCACCACCGGCGATTTCATTGCAAGTGATGATGTGGATGGAGCTTCTGTTTCCCAGTACAATAAGGCAGTTGATGCAGTAAACGACCTGATTAACGGAAGAGTAGACTGTGTGATTATCGACAAGAACCCTGCACTTGTGTTTGAGAGCAAATTTGCCGGACAGGTAAAGGCAATTGATGGTGCGCAGTTTGACTTTGAGGTGGAAGATTATGCAATTGCTCTTCCTAAGGGAGATGCGGTACTTGCTGATCAGATCAACAAGGCATTGGATGAACTGAAGGCAGACGGAACTTTTGACAAGCTTGTTGAGGAATATATCGGGCAGTAAAGAAGCGTTTTTACGACAGCAAAGCAGGCTACACAGGAGAAAAGTCAGAGAGGATAGCAGCGCATCAGAGCATGCTATCCTCTTTTAGGGAAAGAAAGGAATTTTTGTTATGCAGGCATGGTTTGAAAGAGTATCAGAGTTGTTTCAGATAGCCTTTGTCTCCGGTGACAGGTGGAAGCTTTATATAAGCGGTCTTGGAACAACACTGGAGATTGCCTTTTTGGCAGCGATACTGGGATTGATCATCGGTACAATTGTGGCGCTTATGAAGCTGTCTACGAACCGGAGAGGGAAAAAGTCGATATGGGCAAGAATTGCCAATGTGTATATTGATTTGATCAGAGGAACGCCTTCTGTTCTGCAGCTTCTCATTATGTGGTTTATTATCATGAAAAGCTGTAAAAATGGTGTTCTTGTGGCAGTTTTGTCTTTCGGTATTAATAGCGGCGCTTACGTGGCAGAGATTGTGAGGGCCGGTATTCTTGCGGTAGATAAAGGGCAGACGGAAGCGGGCAGATCGCTGGGACTCTCTAAAACACAGACCATGATTTATATTATTCTGCCTCAGGCAATTAAAAATGTATTGCCGCCTATTGGCAATGAGTTTATTGTGCTTCTGAAAGAGACGGCTATTGTAGGGTATGTGAGCCTTACGGATTTGACCAGAACGGCCAGCCAGATATCCTCCAGAACCTATGAGGCATTTATGCCGCTGATCGGGGCCGCGGTGATCTATTTTGTGATCATTAAAATACTGACTGTATTGTTAGATAAGCTGGAGAGGAGGCTGCGTAAGAGTGATAATCGTTAAAGATTTACATAAAAAATTTGATGATAACCATGTACTCCGGGGTGTCAATTACCATGTGCATCAGGGCGAAAAGATTGTAGTGATTGGGCCATCCGGCTCCGGAAAGAGTACGTTCCTGCGCTGTCTTAATCTCCTTGAAACGCCTACCAGCGGTGAAATTTGGTTTGATGGACAACTGATTACAGATCCAAAAGTAAACATTGATAAGGTCAGGGAGCATATGGGCATGGTATTTCAGAACTTCAACCTGTTCAATAATCTGTCCATTATGGATAATATTACACTTGCACCGGTGAAGCTGAAGCTTATGGAAAAAGACGAAGCAAAAGAAAAGGCTCTTTCTCTTTTGGAGAGAGTGGGACTTAAAGAAAAGGCGGATTCCTATCCCAGCCAGCTTTCTGGAGGGCAGAAGCAGAGAATTGCTATTGTCAGATCCCTTGCTATGAACCCAAGGGTAATGCTTTTTGATGAGCCAACTTCGGCGCTCGACCCTGAGATGGTTGGAGAAGTTCTGGACGTTATGAAGGAGCTTGCGGAAAGTGGCATGACCATGATCGTGGTTACGCATGAAATGGGATTTGCAAGAGAAGTGGGAACCAAGGTGCTTTTCATGGACGAAGGGGTTATCATGGAGGAAAATACTCCTGCGGAATTTTTTAATAATCCCAAGAGTCAGAGACTTCAGGATTTCTTATCAAAAGTATTATAAAGACTCAAAAGAGTTGGCTGGTCAGCCAACTCTTTTTTGAAAATGGGAAAATGTACGAATAAAGCAGTGGGATATTCTATTGAATATAAAAACTGTCTGCGGATTGCTATTCCGGGAATCGCAGCAGTGCACTCACCAGATAAAAGGGTAGTCCGAATACCAGGAAATATACGTAGCGGAATTCCGTGGCAACCGGTGTTGCAATCAGCACAGTGCAAAACAGGGCGGTACTGGGGAGATACAGGATCAGTTTCCTTCTTTCGTTTCGGACAAAAACGTTTCCGATGCAGAAAAGAAAGATCCAAAGTATCACACCCATGCTCCAGAGAGTGCCATAGATGGGAACCATACCGCCTAATTTGATGGCAATTTCTTTAGCCTTGACAACAAGAGGACCGCGAATCAGCGGTGTGTGGGACACTCCCAGCTTAGTAGCGCTGACGCCTTCTGCCTCTGCCACTAAGTAAAAGGAATCAGGATACCAGTAACCGTAGGTCTCGTCAACATAGGCGGTGAGGTAATCTCCCGGATAGGTAAGCCCGAGTTCAGCCCACAGTCTGAAAAACTCCTTTTTGTGGTCGTCAAGGTACTCTGGGTGGCCGGCACGGATCAGTTCTTTTATGTTATCTGCATAGTAAGGGTTATATAATTCTTTGATGTAAGTGAGATCGATTACGTTTTCAATCAGTTCACGCTGATCTTCCCTTAAAGGACGATCATTGCATAGTACTGCTGCAACTTGCTGAGCGGGGATTGCAAGAGATTCTACCGTATCCGGCTGGGTTACATGGAAAGCATTCATGACCGGATATTTGATCAAAAGGGCAACTGCAAAGATGCCCAGAAGCACCGGAAAGAATACTTTTGCCGATCTTCTAAAATAAATTAAGAGAAAGGGAAGACACAGACAAAAGGCGTACCAGCCGTTGGAACGAAACAGGCATACGATAAGTCCGGAAAGCGTAAATACGGCCAGAGATAATGGGGTAACCTTTTTGAGCAGCCGCAGCATGGAACAGTTAAAGAGCATCACACCAGCGGCAAAAGGAATATCCTTCCACACCGTTACAGAAAATACTCCATGATAAGGGATCAGCGCAAAAAACAGTGTGGCGATCAGGCAGACTATGGGACGAAAACGATACTGACGCATGGTAGTTATCAGATAAGCTGCAGAAAAAGCAAGCAGACACATTTGAAAAAAGGTATAAAAGGACATAGCGATGACCATATTTCCGGTGAGATGATAGCCCAGATTGTAAAAGGCGCCAATCAAAAGAGTATGCATCCACGGATGATGATTGCTGTAGGGAATCACGTGAAGAACCTGTTCAAACTGATTAATGCTGTCGGGAGTCATAATTCCGGGATATTGATACAAAAAGTAAGGAAGCCAGCATAACAGGCACAACAGAAAAGAACAGAGTCCGATGTGGCTTTGATACAGTACTGCCAATTTGCCCAGAAAAAATTTCATCCAGCCCGTAAAACGGGATGAAAAAGAAGAACCGGAGGTGGGTTCAAAAAGAAACTTTTCAAGATTATTCTTGTCCCCAGTGTAGGAAAATAAGAGCAGTAGTAGGTTGTAGAACAAAATAAGAAAACCAATCAGAACAACTGAAATAATTCCAATACGGAACAGGGGATTGGTAAGATCTTCTATATAATGAGGATAGTCAACTGACATATACAGAGCCGAAAAGAGAAAGGAAAGGAAAACGGCGGTAAAACGGGTGCGTTTTCCCTTATCAAAACCAGAGAGAAGCAGCCTGGTATCAATATGGTTCAAAAAGAAAAAGCATAAAAGAAACAAAACTATAGTGAAAATGTTACCCGGCTGCATCCGACTGGCTTTCATCAGCGCCCACACGGTAAAAAAACTTTGAATGGATTTGATGATGATGCCTTTTCCGTTAATCTTCATGCCGATAACTCCTGTTCTGATCAGATATTTTATGTTATAATTAATAGCGTCTGATGCCAATACAACTAATATAATTTAATGGAATTGTATTGTCAATCAATACTGTAGTAATGTGTATGCGTGTTTGCCAGTAAGGAGAATAGGAATGACAACGATCAGTTTATGTATGATTGTAAAGAATGAGGAAAAGGTTCTTGCAAGATGTCTGGACAGCCTTCAGGATCTGATGGATGAGATTATCATTGTGGATACGGGATCGGCGGATCAGACAAGGGAAATTGCCTTGAAATATACAGATAAGGTATATGATTTCAAATGGATCGATGATTTTTCGGCTGCCCGGAATTTTGCCTTTTCCAAGGCTTCCTGTGAATATATTTATTCGGCGGATGCAGATGAGGTTTTAAATGAAGAGAACAGGGAGAAATTCCGGTTCTTAAAGGAAACTTTAGTTCCCGATGTGGAGATTGTGCAGATGTATTACGGAAATCAGCTCTCACATGGAACGGTCTACAATTTTGACAGGGAGCTTCGCCCGAAATTGTTTAAGAGACTGCGCAACTTTTGGTGGATTGAGCCAGTTCATGAAACGGTACGTCTTCTGCCGGTAGTGTTTGACAGTGAGATCGAGATTACCCATCAGCCTCATGAAAACCATGCGGGAAGGGATATCCGGATTTTTGAAGGGATGATTCAAAAGGGAGAAAGACTTTCCGAGAGGCTTTTTACCATGTATGCCAAAGAGCTTCTGCTATCCGGTAATGAGGAACAGCTGAGGAGAGCAGAAGACTATTTTACGCAGGAGGCTGATGGAGGAGATACTGCGCCGGAGCAGATGAAGGAAGCGCTCTGTGTGGTAGTGCGTTCGGCAAGGCTACGGGGAGAGTATCTTAAAATGTACCGGTATGCCATGAAAGGCGTGGCAGATGAAGGAATCAGCGAAGTTTGTTTTGAACTGGGTGAATATTATTTTTTAAAAGAGGATTACATGGAAGCTTCCATCTGGTATTACAATGCGGCATTTGAGACTTCCAGCATTTTGAATATCCATATGGGGGGCGACCTTCCGCTCAGGCGTCTTTCTGAGTGCTATGAGGCATTGGGGGGGACGGAACAGGCGGAAGAATACCGGAAGGCAGCAGAGGAATGGACGGCGGAATAAGCGCGTTATGCAGGAAAGCATGAAGGAACTGTATTGAATGCAGAGAATAGTGCTTGCAGTCGATTCCGGATAATGTTACCATTAGTAGCATGGTTGAAATATATGGATAAGGATGGAAGAGTGCGTATGAAGAGACGCTGGGAAGATAATATAAGAAGAGTGACGCCCTATGTTGCAGGCGAACAGCCCAGAGAAGAGGGCGTTATTAAGCTCAATACCAATGAGTGCCCTTACCCGCCGGCTCCGGGGGTGACGGAGGTGATAAGGAATTTTGACAGCGAAAAGCTTCGGCTGTACCCTGACATGGACGCAAGTAAGTTAGTGGATGCATTGGCGGAGTATTATAAGGTGAAGCCGGAGCAGATCTTTGTGGGAGTAGGTTCGGACGATGTGCTGGCATTGTCATTTATGACCTTTTTTAATGGAGACAAGCCGATTCTGTTTCCGGATATCACCTATTCTTTTTATGATGTGTGGGCAGATGTTTTTCGGATTCCATGGGAAACCTGTCCTTTGGATGAGGAATTTCGGATTCGGAAGGAGGACTATTTAAAGCCCAACGGGGGCATTGTGATTCCCAATCCGAATGCACCTACCGGTGTATTTGAGAAAACAGATGTTATTGAACAAATTATAAAATTAAATCCAGATTCGATTATTATCATTGATGAAGCCTACGTGGATTTTGGCGGTGAAAGCGTACTGCCTCTTATTGATAAATATGCGAATTTACTGGTGGTACAGACCTTTTCCAAGTCTCGTGCAATGGCAGGAATGCGGATTGGGTTTGCAATGGCAAATGAGAAGCTGATTCAGTATTTGAAGGATGTTAAATTTTCTTTTAACTCATACACCATGAATATGCCATCTATTGAAGCTGGGACGGCGGCTGTTAAAGAGGACGCTTATTTCAAAGAAATTGTGGGAAAAATCATAAAAACAAGAGCATGGAGCAAAGAGAAACTTGCCGGTCTTGGCTTTCGCTTTACGGATACCAAAAGTAATTTTTTGTTTGTAACCCATGAGAGCATTCCGGCCAAGGAGATTTTTCTGGCATTAAAGGCTGCTGGTATTTATGTGAGATATTGGGAGAAGCCGAGAATCAATAATTATCTGCGTATTACCGTGGGAACGGATGCACAGATGGAAAAGCTGGTGGAGTTTTTGACCAACTATATAAAGGAGAAGAAAAATGATTAAAAATGTACTAAAAGGTATGGTAGTGGGTGTTGCCAATATTATACCCGGCGTCAGCGGAGGAACTATGATGGTGTCAATGGGAATTTATGATAAGCTGATTCACTGTCTGACACATCTGTTTAAGGAATTTAAGGAAAGCATGAAGTTTTTGATTCCAATCTTTGTGGGGGTAGGAATTGCTCTGGTAGGGTTATCCTTTATTATTCAGCCCGCATTTGAGCATTTTCCGTTGCAGACAAGCTGCCTGTTTATCGGGTTGATCGTGGGAGGACTTCCGGCTGCATGGAAAAAGGTTAAGGGAAAAGGAATCAAGATCAGTTATATTATTCCATTTCTGGTATTTTTCGTGTTGGTTGTCGGACTTGCCCTGATAGGTGAAAAAGAAGGAAATGCTGCGGATCTGACTTTCGGACTCTGGTCCTGCATTAAATTGTTTGTGGTGGGGATCATTGCATCGGCAACCATGGTAATACCAGGCGTGAGCGGTTCCATGATGCTTTTGCTGCTTGGGTATTATAACCCAATCGTAAGCGCAATTAAGAATTTTGTGACAGCCCTTGCTTCCTTTGACATGCAGGGAATTTTGCAGGGCTGCGGTGTACTGGTGCCGGCAGGATTAGGAATTGTAGTAGGTATTTTTGCCATTGCCAAATTGATCGAAGTTGTTTTTGAGAAGTTTCCCATGCAGGCTTACTGGGCGATCATCGGGTTGATTGTGGCCTCTCCCTTTGCAGTTCTCCTGATGGCACAGCTTGGAACGATTACAGCGGTCAGTGTGGCAGTCAGCGTGGTTACCTTTGCAATCGGTTTTGTGATTGCCATGAAACTGGGAGATTAAGAGCGTGGAAGCATATACGGATTTTGCTGATGTTTATGATATTTTTATGGATGATACTCCCTATGAGGAGTGGGCGGATTTCCTTGCAGTGCTGATCGGGAAGTACGGCGTGTCGAAGCCTTCCGGAGAAAAGAAGCGGGAGTCCGCATGCGAAAGTGAGGAGATCCTTGCTTCGGAAAGAGATCTGGTTTTGGATCTGGGATGCGGTACGGGAACCCTGACGGAACTTCTTGCAGGGAAAGGCTATGACATGATAGGTATAGATCTGTCTCAGGAGATGCTGAACATTGCACTGGAAAAAAGAGAAAAGTCAGGCAGCAGCGTCTTTTACCTTTGTCAGGATATGCGGGAACTGGATTTATACAGTACGGTGGGGACAGTACTCAGCGTCTGTGATTCGGTGAATTATCTGCTTGAGGATGAGGAGGTTGTCACCACTTTTTCACTGGTAAATAATTACCTTTATCCCGGTGGTGTTTTTATTTTTGATTTTAACACTGTATATAAGTATGAGCAGGTAATTGGAGATGATACCATTGCTGAGAACAGGGAATCGTGCAGTTTTATCTGGGAAAACTATTATCATCCGGAGCAGCATATCAATGAGTATGACCTGACAATCTTTACCAAGATGGGGACAGAGGAGTTGTACCGGCGCTTTACGGAGACCCATTTTCAGAGAGGTTACACGCAGGAAGAAATGATAAGGTTTGTGGAACTGGCGGGAATGAAGGTGGAGCTTTTACTGGATGCAGACACTCATAAAGCGCCAACCGAAACCAGTGAGCGGATTTATGTGATAGCAAGAGAGGTTTTAAAATGAAAGATTATATTGTGAGAGCAACAGCGGCAAATGCGGGAATCCGGGCATTTGCCGCTACTACAAAGAACCTTGTGGAAAAGGCGAGATGCGCCCATAACACCAGCCCTGTTGTGACGGCGGCGCTGGGAAGGCTGCTCACCGGCGGCGCAATGATGGGAGCGATGCTGAAGGGAGATGACGATCTGCTTACTCTTCAGGTCAGTGGAGACGGTCCTATCCGGGGTATGACAGTGACTGCCGATTCTAAAGGAAATGTAAAAGGATATGCAATCAATCCACAGGTGATGCTTCCGCCAAGTAAGGCAGGAAAGCTGGATGTTGGCGGAGGTGTGGGACAGGGAATACTGCGGGTGATCAAAGATATGGGATTAAAGGAGCCTTATGCAGGGCAGACTGTACTACAGACCGGTGAGATTGCCGAGGATCTGACTTATTACTTTGCCACATCGGAGCAGGTACCATCCAGTGTAGGGCTTGGTGTGTTGATGGAAAAGGATAATACGGTAAAGCAAGCCGGCGGATTTATTGTACAGTTAATGCCCTTTACAGAGGATTCCGTGATTGACCGATTAGAAAAAAATCTTTCCACATTTTCCAGCGTTACCAGCGTACTGGAGGAAGGAAAGACACCGGAAGAGATGTTGGAGCTTCTGCTTTCCGGACTGGATATGGAAATTGTGGATACCATGCCCACACAGTTTTGGTGCAACTGTGATAAGAAAAGAGTGGAAAAGGCAGTGATCAGCATTGGTTCCAAGGAGATCAAAGAAATGATATCCGAAAATAAGGATATAGAAGTGAAGTGCCATTTTTGCAACAGCGCTTATACATTTACCATTGAAGACTTAAAGGAATTATTAAAGAAAAGCAGATAGGAACGGATATGAAACAGGGATTTATTAAAGTAGCGGCAGTCACTCCAAAGATCAGAGTGGCAGATACAGTTTATAATGCAGAACAGATATGCGCAGGGCTGGATGAAGCTCTCCTTAGAGGGGCAAAAATCATAGTGTTTCCGGAGCTCGGCATCTGTGGTTATACCTGTGAGGATCTTTTGCAGCAGGAAAGACTGCTTTCCTCCTGCAAGCAGCAGATTAGCAGGATTGCGGAGCATACCAGGGAAAAGGATGCGCTGGTGTTTGTGGGACTCCCGATGGAAAAGAGAGGAAAACTTTATAATGTGGCAGCGGTCATCAGCGACGGAAGGGTACTGGCTTTTATTCCCAAAGTAAATATTCCTTCTTATGGGGAATTCTATGAGACCAGGCATTTTCGGCCCGGAAACCATCAGCCGGAGCTGTTTTCCTTTGACGGAGAGGAAGTTCTTTTTGGCGCAGATATTCTCTTTCAGGCGGAAGGAATGGAAGGTCTTTTGGTTGGCTGCGAGATCTGTGAGGATATCTGGGTTCCGGATTCTCCCGGGATATCTCATGCTATGGCAGGGGCAACGGTGCTGGTCAATTTGTCAGCCTCCAGTGAAACCATCGGAAAGGATTCCTACCGGCAGATGCTGGTAAAATCGACCAGTGCAAAGCTGATCTGCGGTTATGTATATTGCAGCAGCGGAGAAGGGGAGTCCACTCAGGATCTGGTGTTCGGCGGACACAATATTATTGCGGAGAACGGAGCGATCTTAAAGGAAGCGAAGCTGTTTGAGAATCAGATCACTTATGGGGATATCGATCTGGGGCGGCTTGGTATGGAACGGAGAAGGATGAATACCTTCGGCTATGAAAAAAAGAAGGATTATGAGATCATTCCTTTTAGTCTCAAATCAATAGAAACCCCGCTTGAGAGAAGCTTTTCTCATACGCCCTTTGTGCCCGCGGATTCCGGTGAGCGGAGCAAACGCTGTGAGGAAATTCTTTCCATACAATCTATGGGGTTAAAGAAACGGTTTGAGCATATCGGGTGTCAAAACGCTGTGATTGGCGTATCGGGAGGCCTGGATTCTACACTGGCGCTTTTGGTGACAGTCAGAAGCTTTGACCTGCTTTCTATAGAAAGAAGCCATATCCGGGCAGTAACAATGCCCTGCTTTGGAACCACAGATCGAACCTATGACAATGCCTGTAAACTGGCAAGGATGCTTGGGGTTACTCTGGAGGAAGTGGATATCCGGGAAGCGGTGGAGATTCATTTCCGGGATATTAAGCAAGATTTGGAAAACCACGATGTGACTTACGAAAACGGACAGGCCCGGGAGAGAACACAGATTTTGATGGACATTGCAAATCGGGAAAACGGCCTTGTTATCGGTACGGGAGATATGTCCGAGCTTGCCCTTGGCTGGGCTACCTACAATGGCGATCATATGTCTATGTACGGAGTCAATGCCGGTGTGCCGAAGACACTGGTCCGCCATTTGGTACAGTATTATGCGGATACCTGTGAAAATGAAGAGTTGAAGGCAGTGCTTTGGGATGTGCTGGATACCCCGGTAAGTCCGGAGCTGCTTCCGCCGACGGAGGGTGCGATCACCCAGAAGACGGAAGATCTGGTAGGGCCTTATGAACTTCATGATTTCTTCCTATATTATATGCTGCGCTGGGGGTATGAGCCGGCAAAGATTTACCGGATTGCCCGAATGTCCTTCGGGGGGCAGTATGAGGAGCAGACGATTTTGAAATGGCTGAAAACATTTTACCGCCGTTTCTTTTCCCAGCAGTTTAAGCGGTCCTGCCTGCCGGATGGTCCCAAGGTGGGAAGCGTGGCATTATCTCCAAGGGGAGATTTGCGGATGCCTTCAGATGCCTGCGTGAGAATCTGGATGGAGCAGATTGATGAGATAAAATGATGAGAGCAGGCGGACATTTGAATCCGTGATACAATATAAAGTGGAGCGGCCTTTTGGGCCGCTCTATGTTATGTGATGGAAATAATCATGTAGCTGCCGGTGAAGCAGATGGACTTGCGGAGGGAGAAGGCGCAGCAGCCTTTTCCAGCGAGGTTTTGATCGCATTAAGCAGCACCATGGATGTATATTTGTTCTCATCCGAATAAGTAATGCCGTCAAGGGATTGATTCTGCAGAATCTGATTGGCAAGTGAGTCAAACGACGGCTCAATAAGCGGAAACATGGTAGCAACCGCTTCATCCAGATTTACGATGCGGATGTCGTTAATATTGTTTTCGTCCACAGTAACCTCCACATCCACGGCACTGTCATTTAAGATCAGGGAGGTGGTATAGATACCGGGAACGTAGGAATCCGCAGGAGTTTCCACAGCGTTGTTCTCTTTTTTGTCTTTGGGAACAAACATAATGATCAAGAGGATGATAAATAATATTCCCAGCAGCGCAAAGATGCCGGTATATATCAATTCTTTCAGATGAAGTACAACAATTTTGGTTTTGGAGCTCATAGGATATCCCCGTTACGTTCTTTTTATTATCATATTAGTGTGGGCATGGTTTTATGCAAAGAAATAGGAGAAATGGGAATTCTTTGTACAATAATTCCATGGAGAAATATTTACAACCCAGTGGTACAGCGGTGTTGTCTACGGACTAAAAGAATGCTATAATATTTGTATCTTTTAAAGTTGATATACACAGATTGGAGGAGATATTTTATGTGGGTCAATGAAAGAGGCCAGCAAGCTTGGCTCCATGCAAGACCTGCGGGAAGTGACGCTTGCATGGAGTAATCAAAGTCACTTGAATATTGATCGCGGGTTTTGCTGCTTGACTATTATAATCAAGGAGGAAGCCTGTATGAAATATGTAAACGCGAAAATACTTCTTCCCGATATATTGGTTGAAGAATTACAAGGGTATATACAAGGGGCATACATTTATATACCTGCAATTCAGGAACAGAGAAAAGACTGGGGAGAATTATCTGGTTATCGTAAGGAATTGCAACAAAGAAACAGCAGAATTATGGATGAATACCAAAAAGGTGCTTCTATTGATGATTTAGCTGATGAATATTGCCTTTCGATTCATACGATTCGAAAAATAGTTTACCAGAAGTAATAAGAGAGACCGCAGAAATGTGGTCTCTTTTTGTTGATTTAAAAATTATTACAATCCTGTATTTTTGTACAAAATAATACCGAAGTGTTTGGTATATTGAAAAGCCGGAATTTCATTCATAAAATATTTACATGATATTTCAAAATAGTAAAAGGAGGAATTGTAATGTCTATTTCATCAAAAACACTGGGCAGCGCTAAGCATATGAAACAAAAGCCTGCTCACAGTTTAGGACAGAACATTGCATATATGGTATCGCTTGCATGGAGACAGCGCCGCAGTGTAATTTTGCTTGCTCTGGCAATGGCAGCAGCCTCGATCCTGCTCAGTCTTACACAGCTTTTTATTGTGCCGTCTATACTCGGAGCTGTTGAAGCTAAAGTTTCTATTGCAGAGCTTACAGCAATCATACTCTTGTTTACAGGCGCATTAATATTGCTCAGCGCAGCCGGGTCGTACCTCTCATCATGCTCACAGTTTGGGCGTATTGAAGTCCGTCTCATTATCGGATCTATGATTCAAAATAAAGCGCTGACCATGTCATATCCCGATATTGAAGATCAGAATGTCCGGAAAAAAATGGATAAAGCTTCCATGCTAGTTACCAGCAACACGGCAGCGACTGAGGCGATTTGGACAACATTGATGAATTTGTTAAAAAACGTAGTTGAATTTATTGTTTATCTCTCTTTGCTTACGACTCTTAATCCATTCATGATCATTGCCGTTTTGGTCACCACTATTGTCAGCTTTTCTGTGAGCAATTACCTGAACGGTTGGGGATACCGGCACAGAGATGAAGAGTCGGAATATTCCCGCCGTATGAATTACCTTAGCGAAAAATCCAAGGATTATACATTGGCAAAGGATGTCCGTATTTTTGGAATGAGCGATTGGATAGAAGATGTATACAACAGCACACTGCGTCTGTATCGCAGCTTTGCTGCATGCGGTGAACGTGTCTATATTTGGGGCAATATTATAGATGCAGTGCTTACATTCATGAGAAACGGTATTGTCTATTTTTTCTTAATTGGGGCTGTGCTTAAGGGTGAAGTGTCTGCCGCGCAGTTTGTTTTATACTTTAATACAGTGAATGTTTTTACCAACGGAATAGGCAAGATTATGACCGACCTTGCAGCGCTTCGGAAACAAAGCCTTGACATCTGTGCAGTTCGGGAATTTCTGGATTATCCGGAAACATTTAAAATGGAGGAAGGTATTCCTATAACTCCAAACCTGAATATTCCTTATCAGATTAAGCTGCAGGATGTTTCCTTCCGTTATCCGGAGGCTGAGAAGAATACTCTCTCTCATATTAACCTGACGATCAGACCGGGAGAGAAGCTGGCAATTGTTGGTTCAAACGGTGCCGGGAAAACGACACTCATTAAACTCATATGTGGTTTTCTGGACCCCACGGAAGGAAAAGTATTGTTAAATGACACCGACATCAGAACGTATAATCGGCGGGATTACTATCGACTTTTTTCAGCAGTATTCCAGGACTTTTCGGTACTTGACGTGACGGTTGCTGAAAACATTGCACAGACTGATGAAAATATAAATATGGAGTTAATGAAGCGGTGCATCGACCAGGCAGGGCTCACGGAGAAAATTGACAGACTGCCTAACGGTGTGGAGACGCATATAGGCAAAGTATTTGAAGATGGCGTTAATCTGTCGGGAGGAGAATTGCAACGGTTGATGCTGGCTCGGGCTTTGTACAAAAATGCTCCGATCATCGTACTGGATGAACCGACTTCTGCGCTCGACCCGATTGCTGAGAGTGAAATATATAACAAGTACAGTGAACTTACGGATGGCCGGCTGGCTATCTATATTTCCCACCGCCTTGCCTCCACCAGATTTTGCGACCGTATTATATTAATTGCGGAAGGGGGTATCGATGAAGAAGGGACACACGATGAATTAATTGCGCGGAATGGGCATTATGCGGATCTCTTTGAGATTCAAAGCAGATATTATCGAGAAGGAGGAAGTGGGAAATGAAGCTTCGCACTATAATGAGAAAAAGTAAATCCCATGTTTCTTTTAAAGAAACAGCGCAGCTCGCATTGCGCGGATTTGGGGTCTGGTGGAGAGAGAATCTCAGGTTATTGTTATCCATATTGATCTGCGGGGTTGTCTGCGCCCTGACACCTTATGTGGATATTTGGCTGTTGGCCCGTCTTATCGATGAGATTGCAGGAGGGCGTGATCCGTATTTACTTAAGACATATGTACTGGCGTTGATGAGCACATCTGCGGTACTTTCACTGCTCTGTGCAGGATTGACCAGGTGGAAGAATGTTCAGGTGGCCTGTCTTTGGCATACTCAGAATAAAGTGTTTACCCAAAAGCTGCTGTCGATGGATTTCGCGGATATGGATGACAGCCATGTACAGGAACTCCGTTCCCGGATATGGCAAAATACAGACTCCGGAGGATGGGGGCTATATAAGCTTATATATAGTTTTGAAGCGATTATCAGTTCAGTTATGTCCATTATCAGCGCAATCCTGTTAACTGCGTCACTGTTTATACTGCCGGTTACAGCAGGCAGCGGCGGGTTAATGATACTTAATCATCCTGTTTTTATTCTGCTTATTATCGCGATTATGTTTGGTGTTACGTTTGCGGCACCCCTACTATCTGTTAAAGCAGGATCGTACTGGGTAAAGTATGCAGATGAAAACCAATTGGGAAACCGGCTTTTCGGGTTTTGGCTCGGGCATCTCGGAAATGACCGTTCTAAGGCGCTGGATGTACGTATCTACCGTCAGGATATTTTGAGCAGAAGCAATTTGAAGAAGTATAACCCGTTTATTCCTACCTCAAAGCTGGCTAAAGCATCAAGAGGACCCATGGGAGGATATCAGGCCCTATCCGGGGCTGTGTCACAGATATTTGTAGGAGCAGCATATATTTTTGTCGCCTTAAAAGCGCTGGGAGGAGCATTCGGCGTAGGTCGGGTTGTGCAATATGTGAGTGCCATTATCGCATTATCCAGCGGTTTGTCCATGCTGATTGAGACGTTAGGTAATTTAAAGAATAATACCCCTTTTTTGCGTACTGTGTTTGAATTTTTGGACATGCCAAACAAAATGGATCAGGGAGATACGGCTATTGATCAAAACAGCGGCATAGGGTATGAGATCGAATTCCGTAATGTTTCTTTTAAGTATCCCGGTCAGGAGGATTATGCACTACGTAATGTGTCGATGACGTTCCATGCAGGTCAGAGGCTAGCTGTAGTGGGCGTGAACGGGAGTGGGAAGACCACTTTTATCAAGCTGTTGTGCCGGCTGTATGATCCCTCCGAAGGTGAGATCCTGCTGAATGGAATTGACATACGAAAATACAATTATCAGGAGTATATGCGGTTGTTTTCTGTTGTGTTTCAGGATTTCAAGCTACTTTCTTTTGAACTGGGGCAAAATGTTGCCGGCAGCATGAACGTAGACTTAGACAAAGCGGATCAGTGCCTTCGTGACGCGGGCTTCGGAATACGCCTCGACAAGTTGCCGCAGGGTCTTTCGACGGCTATTTATAAGGATTTCGATGAGAATGGTGTTGATATTTCCGGGGGAGAGGCACAGAAGATTGCGTTGGCAAGAGCTTTATATAAAGATGCGCCATTCATAATTCTCGACGAGCCTACGGCAGCGCTTGATCCAATTGCGGAGTTCGAGGTATATAGCAGAATGGACCAAATGATAGGAGAGAAATCGGCCGTTTTTATCTCTCATCGATTGTCTTCCTGCCGTTTCTGTAATGATATCGCAGTATTCCACATGGGCAGTTTGATTCAGCGTGGCAGTCATGATGAATTAGTCGCTGATAGATCCGGTAAATATTTTGAGCTTTGGAATGCACAAGCGCAATATTATGAGGTGGAAGATTAATTATTTCGATATTATTTCTAAGTTAAGTATGAGTAGATTTTAGTAGGTGAAAAGATAGTAACAGAGTTGAAAAGTTTATCGAAATTTAATATATATGATATTGACGTACCATCTATGTCTTGTTACAATAAGTAAAAGCATAGAAATTCTAATATATATTTGTTCTATTATCTGTTATTCTAGTGGACATTCCGGAGAGGAATGCGGTCATCTGTTTTAGAATCCTTGCTTTTATTACCAATTTTAATTAAATGAAGCAGGGAGCGGATGCAAGACATTTGGGTGAGTCTATATAGCAAATACTATAATTTCGGATTCCTGCAGAAGGAGGAAGAATGGGGAATCCCGAAGAAAAAAGTGATGTGACAGAACCAAAGGATGCGGCAGGAGCGCTGAGTGTGTGCAAGGTACAGGAAATGCAGGATATTGTAGAGAAGGAGTTTGTGGCATTTCCGGATATTACAGCAGACGTGATCAATGCACTTTTGTATCAGGGAAGAGAAGTAGTACAGGCAGATAAATTGTTGACAGGACCAACAGAAAGCATTTACCAAGGGAAGGAAAAGCTCCGCACCCAATACGAAGATTTATGTAAGTATGAGATGTCTGACAGCAGGATCAATTTAATGTATTTGATAGCCAATCAGAGCAGGGTAGACGGGAAAATGCTTCTTCGTAAAGCAGGTTATGTCGGAGGTGCCTATCGAGATCAATATGAGGAAAAGGTACATGGGGTATTTCCGGTGATTGAGATGGTACTTTATTGGGGAAATCCAAGATGGAAAAGCAGTTGCAATACCCGGCAGTTATTCAGGTGGTGTGAACTTACAGAAGACAAATGGAAATATATTGATGAATTCAAGCTTCATGTTTTTGAGATGAGGCATCTGAACAGGGAAGAACGGGAACTGTTTCAAAGCGACATGAGGATTGTAGTTGATTTTCTTGCAGAGGGGAATACCTACCGTTCAAACCGGAAAATTATGCATAAATCAGCTTTGATCAAGATAATTAAAGTTCTTTCCGGTGAAACAGACATAGAAGATATAGAAGAGTGGCTTAGAGGACAGGGAATCAGAGAGGAGGATGAGATTACAGTGTGCGAATTGTTTGATCAATATGAAAGAAAAGGACGAATTGAAGGACGAGTAGAGGGAAGGGCTAAAGGAAAAATAGAGGGTGAAAACCGTTTTGCTAAGCTTGTGCAGATACTTATGGACAGTGGGAGAAATGATGATTTAAGAAAAGCGGCTACAGATCAGGAATATAGGGAAGGGTTGTATCAGGAGGTTGGTTTGGCGTAGATTAGGCATGGCTATAAGCTTCCGGAATATAATGATTAAAAGCTGGAAGCTATGAAAGACAGGGGCAGAAATATTAAAGTTCATGTTGACAACTGCATAAATCCCCTGTTATATTAAATCAGAACAAAGGCGTTCCTATATTGGTCTGGCAATATGTCCGGCCGGTGTACGAGCGTCTTTTTCCGTGATAGGGCGTGGACGATGGAGCTCTTTATATTATATGTATAATATGAATTTCAAAATAAGGGATTATGGTAAAAGAAAGGAAAGAAGTGACAATGAGAAAGAATTACTCAAAAGAAGATATTATGAATCTTGTAAAGGATGAAGATGTGGAATTTATCCGGCTGCAGTTTACGGATATGTTTGGAAGTCTTAAGAATGTGGCGATCACTGCAAGCCAGCTGGAGAAGGCGCTGAATAATGAGTGCATGTTTGACGGGTCCTCCATTGAAGGATTTGTAAGAATTGAGGAGTCGGATATGTATCTGCATCCGGATCTTGATACCATGGTGATCTTCCCCTGGAGACCTCAGCAGGGAAAGGTCGCAAGGCTGATTTGCGATGTTTACCGGCCAAACGGGGAACCTTTTGAGGGAGACCCCAGATATATTTTAAAGCGTGCGCTGAAGGAAGCAGCCGAGCTGGGATACGATTTTGAGGTGGGACCGGAATGTGAATTCTTTCTTTTCCATACGGATGAGAACGGTCTTCCCACTACGCTGACTCATGAGAAAGCAGGATATTTTGACTTGGGACCGCTGGATCTTGGCGAGAATGCCAGAAGAGATATGGTATTGACCCTTGAGGATATGGGATTTGTGATTGAAGCCTCTCATCATGAGGTGGCGCCGGCACAGCATGAAATAGATTTTAAGTATGACGAGGCTCTTGCAACTGCTGATAATATTATGACCTTTAAGCTTGCGGTGAAAACCATTGCCAAGCGGCACGGCCTGCATGCAACTTTTATGCCCAAACCGAAATTCGGTGTGAATGGGTCCGGCATGCATATCAATATGTCTCTGTCCAAGGATGGAAAAAATGTATTTCATGATCCCAATGGTAAGCATGGATTGAGTGAAGATGCGTATTACTTTATAGGCGGAATTATGAAGCATATGAAAGGGATGACGGCAATCACCAATCCCTTAGTCAATTCATACAAGCGGCTAGTGCCCGGATACGAAGCACCAGTATATCTTGCATGGAGTGAAACCAACCGCAGTCCGTTGATCAGGATACCAGCATCCCGGGGAGAGGGGACACGTATTGAGCTTCGCTGTCCGGACCCTTCTGCAAATCCTTATCTTGCGCTGGCAGTATGCCTGCGGGCAGGGCTTGACGGAATCGTGAACAAAATCGCACCGCCGGAAAGTGTAGACTGCAATATTTTTGCTTTGTCTAAAGAGGAAAAGAAGAGTCTCGGTATCGAAGCAATCCCGGGAACATTGATTGAAGCAATCTATGAACTGGAAAAAGACGAGTTTATTCAGGAAGTTTTAGGAAAGCATGTGTCTACCAAATATATAGAGGCAAAGAAGGAGGAGTGGGCGAATTACAGATCTCAGGTTACGGACTGGGAGATTGCCCAATATTTATATCAGTTTTAACGGACTTGGGCAGGTATTTGCTGAGGAGATGAGGTGGTGTACACATGACAGGTGTAATAGTAGTCCTCCCCAAGATCGAAGATGCCAGAAACATGAAAAATCTGCTGGTAAGGAACGGAATTTCCGTTTTAGGAGTCTGCACAACAGGTGCACAGGCAATTGCTCTGGCAGACGGGCTTAGTGATGGCATTGTGTTATGCGGATATAAGCTTGCGGATATGCTGTACTCACAGCTTCGGGAAGATCTTCCGCCGGGATTTGAGATGCTTCTTATGGCATCGCAGCAGGTCATTGGCAGTGGAATAGCAGCAAGTGATATGATGTGCCTTGTCATGCCGCTTAAGGTTCATGATCTGATCAATACAGTTGATATGATGATACAGGGGATAGAGAGACGGAAAAGAAAGCGCCGTGAAGTCCCCAGAGAAAGAAGTCAGAGTGAACGGCAGCTGATCGAGGAAGCCAAGACTGTGTTGATGAACCGGAACCATATGTCGGAGGAGGAAGCGCACAGATACATTCAAAAATGCAGTATGGACAGCGGAACAAACATGGTAGAGACTGCTAAGATGGTTCTTACCATGATGAGGAGCTGATTAGTAGTGTGAAATAAGAAAAAGATACCGTTTGGATCGGAAACGATTCAGACGGTATTTTTTTGCGCGGAAGGCATAAGCCAAGCTGGAATGCTTGCATTCCAATTTGGCGCCGCCCGCGAACGTGAGAAACTCGCAAAGCGAGTTTCTCATCGTTATAGGAAATTTATCACTTTTTCTTTAGAAATATTTAAGAACTGCATTCAGTTGTTATTTAGATTTTCGGTTTATATTAAAAAATACATAAAAAAGGAAAAAAATTGAAACATTTATTTTAGAATCATCGTTATACAAGTATAGGGAAGAATAAAGACATAGATGCAAAAGAAATATAAAGCAGTATAAAGCAGGAGGAATATATGGGAATCGAAGCAATTATGGAATATTTTGTTAAATATGGAGGCGTGGCAATCTTTGTAATTGTGCTTCTGGAATACTTGAATTTGCCGGGTTTTCCGGCAGGCGTGATCATGCCTCTCGCGGGAGTATGGGCGGCAAGAGGGAACATTCAGTTTATCCCGGCAATTCTGATTACGGTAGCGGCGGGATTAACGGGGAGTCTTATTTTGTATTGGATAGGTTATACAGGCGGTGATTTTGTTTTGAAAAAGTATCTGAATAAATTTCCGAAGCAAAGACCTGCAATTGAGGCAAAGCTGGAATGGGTGAGGAAGCGGGGAAGCATAGGAATTTTTCTCAGTAAACTGATTCCCATGATCCGCACATTGATTTCCATACCGGCAGGAGTATCCAAGATGAATCTGGTGCAGTACACTATAAGCTCTACTCTGGGAATATTTGTCTGGAATCTGTTTTTTGTGGGAGCGGGATATTTTTTGGGCGACGCGGTTTTAAAGTATTTGGCGTAAGGAGGCAGGCACAAAATGAAAATTGCAATGATGACGAACAATTACAAACCTTTTGTGGCTGGGGTGCCGATCTCGGTAGAAAGACTGGCAATGGGACTCCGGGAACTGGGACATCAGGTGGTGGTCTTTGCTCCCAGCTATGATGATCAGCAGGAGGAAGAAGATATTGTCCGGTATGGTTCTCTGCTTCGGGGGATTGCCGGTGGATTTTCGGTTCCAAATCATCTGGACCCTAAAATCGAAAGAGAATTTCGGAAAGGAAAATTTGACGTGATCCATGTTCATCACCCGATGATGATCGGCAGCACAGCACGCTATCTGTCGTGGAAATATCAGGTGCCGTTGGTTTACACTTATCACACAAGGTATGAGCAGTATTTACATTATATCGGACTTGCAGGCTTGAAAAAGCTGATGCCCGCATACCTCCACTGTACTCTGAAACGATGTGATATGGTCATTGCACCCACACCTGCAATTCGGGATTATCTTGAAGATATTCAAATTGATGCACCGGTGGAAGTACTCCCCACAGGACTGTCGGACGACAGTTTCCGTCCAGATGAGAAAAAGGCAGAGCAGCTGCGCAGTGAGCTAGCCGGACAAAGAGAGCATTTGTTTTGTACGGTAGCAAGACTGGCAAAGGAAAAGAATCTGGAATTTTTGTTTGAGAGTCTCTGGTATTATAAGCAAAAGACAGGAGCTTGTTTTAAGCTGGTACTGATCGGTGAAGGACCTTATCGGGCAAAGCTTTTAAAAAGAGTAAAGGAACTGGGGCTGGAGGAAGAAATCGTTTTTGCCGGGCAGGTTCCCAATGAAGAGATCAAGAATTACTGCCGGGCCTGTGACCTGTTTTTGTTCACATCCAGATCAGAAACCCAGGGAATCGTTCTTCTGGAAGCTATGGCAGCAGGGACACCGGTGCTCGCCCTTAGGGCAACCGGAACAGAGGATATTGTGGTAAATGGCAAAAATGGATATATGACAGAAGTGTCAGGAGAAGAAGAGAAAGCAAGAAAAAGAGATGAACAGCTTTTTGCAGAAAAGCTTATGGACATTCTGGAAAAGAAAGAACTGAGTTTTCTGCGTCAGGGAGCTTATCAAACGACAGGCAATTATAAGGGGCTGCGGATCGCCGAGTGGGCGGAAAAATACTACAGCAGAGTCCTCTGGGCATATCAGGAAAAGAAAAGCAGATTTAGTAGGAACCATCTGACAGATATGTTATACTGGACAGGACATTGAAATTGTTCAAATTCGGAGAAATGCAGGAGGATGGGGAGAAATGGAAGCGTATCATATCTTGATTGTTGAGGATGACAAGGAGATCAGGGAAGGCATTGAAATATATCTGAAAAATCAGGGATATGTGGTATATCAGGCAGCAGATGGAGAAGAAGGGCTTAAGCAGATTGAAAATCAGGAGATCCATCTTGCCATTGTGGA
Source organism: uncultured Lachnospiraceae bacterium (assembly GCA_947174495.1). Taxonomy (GTDB): domain Bacteria; phylum Bacillota; class Clostridia; order Lachnospirales; family Lachnospiraceae; genus Suilimivivens. Next base: position 24,480 of record CAMWJC010000039.1, read on the forward strand.
TGTGATGATGCCAAAAATGGATGGAATCACCATGATGATGGCAGTGCGGGAGCGGGGATATGAATTCCCGGTGATCATGCTTTCCGCTAAGTCAGAGGAAGTGGATAAAATCATGGGGCTGAATATGGGAGCCGATGATTATGTGACCAAACCGTTTACAACCATGGAACTTTTGGCAAGGGTAAACTCCCACCTGCGCAGATATGGAAGATATCTGGAGATGGTGGATGAGAGGAAGACCAATGATAAGGTCCATGTGATCGGCGGTCTGGAGCTTAATGAAGAGACGGTGGAGGTGTTTGTGGATGGAAATCCGGTGAAGCTGACGCCTCTGGAATTTAAGATTCTGCTGCTTCTAATGAAGAATCCGGGAAGAGTGTTTTCCGCAGAAGAAATTTATGAGAGAGTCTGGAATGAACAGGCAATCAATACCGATACGATCATGGTACATATTAGAAAGATCCGGGAGAAGATTGAGATCAATCCCAGGGAGCCCAAATACTTAAAGGTGGTGTGGGGAATTGGATACAAAATTGAAAAACAATAAAAAAATCAGTTTACTGATTGCATTTTTGCTTATCACGATAGCAGTGGTCATTTTTTGCGCTCAGTATCCTGTATTTAAAAAAAATGTTGAGAAATATAAGGTAAACATTTTACAGGCGGAGGGCTTCCTGACAAATGTTTATCGGGGAAATGCAGTGTTGTACAGAGAACTGGCGGAAAGAGTGGCAGGAGAGAGCGTGAGATATCGTGATCTTTATTTGGATATCGAAGAGAAGCTGGTTGATTCTGATACCTCCTACTATTCCTTTGGTGAAACCTGGAGTGAAGAGGCGGGGGAGGTTATGGATTCCATGATGGAATACTGGGAAGATATTGTGCTTGATCCGGAGGGGATTGTCTGGGCGGCAGATTACTGCATGGTTGATCATGCTACCGGGGTAAGTATCAGTAATACTGGAAAAGCGATTGACAAGTTAGGAACCAATGAAGCGGAGGAGGAACTGAAAAATCTTTATCCCTACTATATTAAGTTGTCCTTCAATGATGCTGGTTTTTTAGAGCATGTATCGGTGAGGGGTGAAAATTCAGAAGAGCTGCTCAAGGCAGTACAGAATACTATAGGAAGAAGCAGATTTTTGTCCAACAGTTTCTGGGAGCAATCTCACTTTGGCCGTGAAGGGGAGGATATGTACTTTCTTTACGAAGGGCAGACGATGAAGGCGTCCACCACTGTTTATAATGCACCGAGAAACTGTACTGTCTGTTATGCATTCAGCAGACAGCAGATGGAAAATCTGATCGCCAACGATAGTGGGCGGAGTTGGTACTATTATTACTACTATTCAGGGGTTGAGGGAAGTCTCATAGAGCTTTGCTGTTTGTTGGCAATTTTTGCTTTTGTTCTGCCACTGTGGAAGAGGTATACCCTGCATAAGGCAAAATTGGTGCAGATTCCCATGGAACTTGCTATAGTGGTTATACTTATGGAACTGACAGTAGGTGATAGCTGGCTGCCAAGTCTGGTCAGTGGAGTGAATGAGGGACGCCTTGCACAGATGGTCAGTGGAAGCTTGGGATGGTTAGGGTTAGCCTCTTACCAGATAAATCGTATCGCATCTGTGATTGCGTGGTGCATTAATTTGGCAGTAGTTTATTTGGCATTTGGGCTGTGGTTTTATCTGGTGACCTCCTTAGGACAGGTGTGGGAACTTGGAATCAGGGGCTATCTCAGGGAAAGAAGTTTGATTCTTCGTTATACAAGGAGAATATGGGGATTTTCAAAAAGAAAGGTCAGAACCCTAGGAGAGGAACTTCTCCATGTGGATCTTGGGGAGAAAGCTAATAAAACGGTTTTCAAGCTGGTAGCTGTCAACTTTATTATTCTGGGGGTCATCTGCGCTATGTGGCTGTTTGGATGGGTGGCGCTGGTTATATACTCGATTGTGCTTTACATCGTGCTGAAAAAATATGTGCAGAAGATCCAGAAGCAGTATCATAAGCTGCTGGAAGCGACAGAATCCATTGCCGAAGGAAATCTGCAGACAAAGTTTGACAAGGACTGGGGAGTGTTTGAGTCCTACAAGGATGAGCTTGTAAAGATTCAGAGCGGCTTTTCCAGGGCAGTGGAGGAGGAGGTAAAGAGCCAGAAGATGAAGACGGAACTGATCACCAATGTATCCCATGATCTGAAAACGCCTCTTACGGCAATCACTACCTATATTGAATTGCTGAAAGAGGAGGATCTTACCAGAGAGCAGCAGAAGGAATATCTTGCGGTGCTGGAAAAGAAGGCATTACGGCTGAAAACCCTGATTGAGGATCTGTTTGAAGTGAGTAAAGCAAGCAGCGGTAACGTGACATTGAACCTTCAGGAGGTGGATATCGGAAATCTGATGCGTCAGGTTTATCTGGAATATGAAGATAAAGTGGAGGATGCCGACCTGATCTTCCGGTTCCGCATGCCGGATGAGAAGATTGTTCTGAAACTGGACAGTCAGAAAACATATCGCATTTTTGAGAATCTGTATACGAACATCATCAAGTATGCCATGCCTCATACCAGAGTTTATGTTAATCTGGAGCAGGCAGAGAAAGAAATTATGATTGAACTGAAAAACATGTCCAGAGTGGAGTTAAATATTCCGGCGGAAAGCCTGACCGAACGGTTTGTCCGCGGAGACAGCTCCAGAAATACCGAAGGAAGCGGTCTTGGTCTGGCTATTGCGAGGAGTTTTGTGGAATTGCAGCGGGGCGAGATGAAGGTGGATATTGATGGAGATTTGTTTAAGGTAACGATCAGGTGGAAATTGGTGTAAGTAAATCAAAGGGGCATTGCAAAAGTAGATAAACAATCTACTGGGGTAACGGTTGCCTTTTGGTATCCAGAGACAGAAAAACAAATCAATTTTAAGTGGTTCCTTGTAGGACAGAAAACGCGTGCCCACAGTAAGATTGCCCATTTCAGGAAGGACATCAGCAAAACTTGCATGCCAAGATCCAGAACGAAAGACTTGGAAATCAGCCATGGTTTTTATAACCACAAAAGAAGGAGCGTTGCTCCATAACTAGAAATTAGTTATTTTGCAACACTCCCTTTTTGGTTTTTAGCTATCGCATGTAAAGATGAGAAAAATACTGAATCCAGAATATAGGCTTAACCAACTTTTTTTCAGTTACCATTACCATGGCAAGAAGTAATATGTAATACATCCGTTTCTGTTTGACTAGCTCCACAATGAGTTCTTTCGCAGTAACGCCATCTCTTTATCATAAGTGCGCAGGGGCCAGAAGGGCGGTGTACTGTCTTGTATTCTTCCCAATTAGTCCAGTCTCCCCATTTGTGTCCAAAAATATTACTACATTCCTTTGATGGATCTGAAATAATACCATCATGCAATGTGATCTCAGGCTCATGTTCTTCTATAGTTGGAGCATACGGAGTAATCACCCCAGCATTTAACTGTGACAAGTATTCGTCAAGATCGTTAACAAATCTGCCTTGCTCTGTATCGTAGTATATGGGTTCTTCGTCAGTAATTTCTTTTGCCTTCACCCCAACAGGCAATGCTACAATAAATGCTACACACAACAACATTAAAATACTGTGTAATAATTTTCTTTTTTTCATTTTTACTCCTTTCAAAAACATTTACAATGACTACATATCTTTAACAATTTACATTTTCTTTAGTATCCCCCCCTTTTAAATGAAGTATTTATCGACTCATTTAATAATTCTTTCA
>CAMWJC010000040.1 GCA_947174495.1 uncultured Lachnospiraceae bacterium
GAATTACAAACATATTTTTTACCATTTATATTATAAAGGTGAGAAAATTAAAAAGCAATTAAAAATGCGTTTATTCCCGCAAACAACGAGCCAGGTGACTGCTTGCAGGCATTTGGCTCGTTGTTCGTGGAAATTCAGCAGACATAGTACTTAGCCTGAGCGTTCCATATGTCGGCATAGGCTGCACCGGAAGCAAGAAGCTCTTCATGGCTTCCACGCTCTACAATCCTTCCGTCTTCAAAGACAATAATGTCATCACAGAACCGGCAGCTGCTCATCCGGTGGGAGATATAGATGCTGGTTCTGCCCTCCACCATCTGGTTAAAATGGGAGTAAATTTCCGCCTCCGCTTTCGGGTCAAGGGCGGCAGTAGGTTCATCTAAAATTACCACGGGCGCATCCTTATAAAGGGCTCTTGCCAGAGCCAACTTCTGGGCTTCCCCTCCGCTGATTTCCACACCATCTTCCAAATTTTTATAAAGAAAGGTCTCTAACCCATTCGGCATTCCAGATACCAGCTCCTTGGCGTCTGCCTGTTGCAGCGATTCCCAGATCCGGTCTTCCTGTAATTCAAACCCTGCCGTAATATTTTCCCATACAGGAAGGGCAAACAATTTAAAATCCTGAAATACAACCCCGAAAAGGCGGCGGTATTCCTCTTCATCATATTTTCGGATATCTATGCCATTTAAAGTGATACGTCCTTTTGTGGGTTCATACAGACGGCATAGGAGCTTGATAAAGGTGGTCTTTCCGGCACCGTTTTTGCCAACCACTGCCAGCTTGCCTTTCGTGTGGAACTTGCAGTTCACATCCTTAAGAACCAGCTTATCGCTTCCCGGATAATGGAAGCTGACATTTTCAAAAGCAAGCTCGTATTCTCCATCGTCCCGCTTTTCTATGGGAATAGAGCCTTTTTCGTGTAAACTTTCCATATCCAGAAAAGCTAAAAACTCTTTCATATAAGTGCAGATTTTCCGCAGCTCTCCATTGCTTGAAATAATGGCAAAGCAGGCGTTTCCAAACTGGTTCAGCGCCCCGGCGTACCGGGTGAAAGCGCCTACCGTAATAGCGCCTGTCACCGTTTTTAAGGCAACCAGTAAATAGGATATTATGGTAAAAAAGCTGTTTACAATCTTGTTAGCATCACCTTCCTGTCTTCCTACATCACACATTTTTTCAAAATAAGCCATTGATTGTTTTTCATTAATCATGGTATTTTCAAAAATCATATCCTTCATACCATAAAGGCGTATCATCTTTGCCGCCTTTACGTTGCCATAAACCGTGTTTATAAAATATCCCAGTTTGTTTTCTACACCGGTATGGGAATCAAAAATTTCTTTTTGGGTTTGGGAAAAATAGCGGAATACTTTAAAAGAGCAAAGGATAATCCCGGCCAGAACACAGGTAAATAACAGGGTGGAGGGAAGAGGCAGGGCGAGGCTGCCTATAAATCCTTCAACTGCTATGGGCTTTGCCATGCACAGGTAAACAACCAGAGAAACCGATAGCAGGATATTGAGGATGGCCTGAAGAATGTTATAGTAATGATACAAAAGCACACCAAGGCAGCCGTTTATATCCGCTGTCCGTTCTGAAAAAAGGATTTTTTCCGCAACTTCCGGTTTTTCCATAGTTTCATAGTCTAAAGAAAATGCCTTTTCCCTCAGCCATACATAAAAGAGAATCCAGAGTTTGTTTTTCATCCCATGGAATTTTCTTTTAATGAGATGGACTGCCACACCGAAAAATAAGTTGACCAAAAGCAGACCAGCCGCCAACTTCATGGCAAGAGTAAAGTTCTTTGTGAGCAAGGTGTCAATCAGTTCTGCTGTCAGGAACAGCTCAGCATAAATCTGTGCCAGTGAAAGGAATATCTCTAACATATGCAGCGGAATAATGGCGGAATCCACATGGTGGATCTTTTTAAGCAGCCGGAAACCGGTTTTGTGGATGGATATAAACTCACGCATAGATTTCTTCCTCCTTTTTCTTTTGCTGGTAATATTTTGCCTGAAGGGTAAATAATTCCGCATAAGCGCCGCCTTTTGCCATCAGGCTCTCATGGCTTCCTTCTTCAATGACTGCTCCCTTTTCCATGAAAAGAATACGTTCGCAGAAGCGGGTGGAGCTGAGTCTGTGAGAAATAAAAATGCTCGTTTTCCCCTGTATCAGTTCATCATATTTTTCGTACATTTCACTTTCTGCTATAGGATCGAGGGTAGCGGTAGGCTCGTCTAAAATCACAACAGGGGAATCCTTGTAAACCGCTCTTGCTAACATGAGCTTTTGAAGTTCACCGCCGGAAAGGGCCACGCCTGATTCATCCAGATCTTTATTCATGGCAGTGCGGATTCCATTTGGGAGCTCCTGAATTTTCGTCCAGAGTCCTGCCTTAGATAAGCTTTCTTTTAGTTTCGCTTTATCCTCCTGTTCTTGTTTTGAGCAGGAAACGTTTGCTGCCAGAGGGAAGGAAAAGGCGAATACTTCTTGGAACACCACGGAAAATTCTTTAAAAACAGCTTCTTGGGATAATGTTTGCAAATCTTGTCCGTCTAGATAGATTTTGCCGCCGGTAGGGCGGTAAAGCCCGCATAAAAGTTTGATCAATGTGGTTTTCCCAGCACCGTTTAACCCGACCAAAGCCAGTTTTTCCCCAGGCCGGATGGTCAGGTTTAAGTTGTGGATTGTATCGGCATCGCTTCCCTCGTACCGAAAACTTACATTTTCCAGACGGATCTCATGGGCACTTCCTGCAGCGTGGGGAGCTGGTTTGCTGTCATCATTGCGGTTTCCAAAGTCCATAAAGTCGCGGTATCCGTCCATTAGTTTTTCGTCCATCAGAATCTGGTTCAATGCCTCAAACAGACCGTTCATCCATGCTTCAAATCCAGAGACAATACCTACATACAACAGAAATGACGGAAGTGTCATACCACCCTGAGCCATCTCCCGGATTAAATAACCGTAAACCAGCAGGTTTCTTCCAAAGGAAAGGATTTTTTCCATAATCCCTGCGGCCATAAATCCTGTCTGCTCGTTGTCAATGAGAATTACGATCCGGTCGATCCATGTGTAAAAACACCGGAGGAACCAGTGCTTCATCTGATAGATTCGGATATCTTTTCCGTTCTCGGGTACAATAGATTCCCTTCGCAGATATTGAAATGCCTGCCAGTTTTTTTCTATTTCATCTTCCAATTTGTAGGTGCGCTTTCCCGCCCAGAAGTGAAGAAAAGAGGAGAAGGCAGTTTGGGCAATGAGGAGAAGCAGTAAAAGAAGGCTGACTTTTCCGACGATTATCCCATATAAAATCAGACCGCATATGTTGGAAAAGAGTTCCAAAAAATTTCTTGTATATGCTTCGATACCCCGGTCATTGCCGGAATAAAGATTTTTGGTCGCTATTTCTTTCTTTTTCTGTCCTATAGTGCTTTCCAGACTCTGTCCATCCATGGAAAGAATTTTTTGATAGTATTCAGCATTCATTTGTGCGCGGAACATAAACAGAAGTTTGTGTCGAAGATCCCGCAAATGGCTCTGACCAAACCGCACTGTCTGTAACAGGATTATATATCCCGCCACGAAAAGTAAAATGACTTCAGGCTCGTTATTGCTTACCAGACAGGCGGTCACCGCCCCGGCGAGAGCGGCCTCCAGAAAAGGGAGCAGAATACTTAGCAGCATATCGATGCCGCAGATGGCAAGAGAACCTGTTCCTTCTATCAGTCTTAATTTGTAAAATGTGTACCTGCAATTGCTCCAAATGGAATATTGCTTGTGCTTGGCATTTTCATGCATCTTTTATACTCCTTTTTCCGGATGTCCCGCTGCTTGTGGCGGGAGCCTTGGTCTGCTGTTCCCGATAATTGTAAAACAGGAATCTCCTGGTGTGGGGATTCCTGCACGAAATGTCTTATTTTTTTCACCAAATGTATAGCATAGGAAACGGCAAATATTTATGACGCTTCCGATAATTGGTTATGCGATTGGCATGGTTACTTCGGCGGCGAAGATGCCGGGTTCGTTTGCCAGATTTAAGTAACCGTGGTATTTTTCTGTTGCTGTCTGCACCCGCTTCATGCCAAGTCCGTGATTGCCTCTCTTTTTGGTAATATAGTTCCTCTCTTCAAAGTCCGGTTCAGCTTTGGCAGAATTCTGGATGGAGAGATATAGCTGGCTTTTGTTTACTGTCATATAGATCCGGAGGAAACGTTCACTTTCCTCAATCTGTCTGCAAGCTTCCAGTGCATTATCCATCAGGTTTCCCAGAATGACACACAAATCTACATCTTCAACGGGAAGCTTTTCCGGAACCTTTACTTTGCAGTTAACGGAAATCTTCTGTCGTCTTGCCAGTGTCAGTTTGCTGTTTAAAATGGCATCTACCATCAGGTTTCCTGACTTTACCAGAGTATCTACATGATCAAGCTCTTTTTCCAATGCATTCAGATATTCCCGGATCTCTGTAAGGTTTCCCAGCGCAAGCTGGGCTTTCATTACCTGCATGTGGTTGTGGTAATCATGCCGCCAGCCCCGCATGTCCATGTAAACGCCTTTGATCTCTTCATATTGGTTTTCCATCAGGTCTCTGCGGAACTGTTCCGTTTGGGCTTCAAATCCCTTTTTATATAGAAATAAAGTGCCTTCCATGACCCAAAATAGTAAAATTTCCAGCAAAGCGCCGCCCCACAAAAAGAGGCTTCCGGGGGTTATATTGGTGCCTGGAAATTTCGTGGCAAATTCCATGCTGCTTACAAGCCATGAGAAAGCAGACAAAAGAAAATAGACCGCTACCATGAGGATTCCGCTTCCGATGTAAAGGCTTGCCCTCCTTTTTGCCAGCAGAAGAAGGAAAATAAGGGTTATCAGCCCGTGAAGTACGAAGATATTTTGTGTGGGAAGGAATGAACCGGAAGAGGGGGAAAACTCCAAAATGAGCATTCCCAAAGCAAGGCTAAGCCCCAGTGCCAGAATCCATCGCCATTGTTCTTTGAAAGGCTCCTGATCAAAAAACAGATCAAACAGCATCATGATTGCTGTGAGCAGCAGCCATACAAGGCAGGAAGGGAGCCAGAAGGAAAGTATGAGTATTCCAGCCGTCAGGCAAAATCCCAGTATCCGTTTTCCGGCGCCTTTTTCAATGGTTCCGGTTTGTTCTATATAATACCAGTATAAAGTTAACCACAAAATTTGAAAGATTGCTTTTTCCATGTGATTATACCTGCTTTTCACGATAATATTCCAGATAGGCTTTGTTTAAAGCTTCCCAGCGGTTTCGGGCAACAGGCAAGGATTCTCCTGTGTCCAACAACACTTCTTTCCGGGTAATTTTGCTGACATATGCCAGATTTACCAGATAAGAACGGTGGATTTTGAAAAAAGCATTGCACTGTGCCTGGAGCCTCTTTTCCAGTTCGTGGATTCCTGTTTTGCAGCGGATGGAATCAGAAAAAGCGGGCTTTGCGTTGTTGGAGGCAATACCTGTGTCATAGGAACTATGGGTATAGTGCACTTGAGTATCGTGGGCGGCACTTTCCAGATAGCAGATGTCCATCAACCTGGTCCGCGCCGCACCGCCCGGTGTTTCTAAAAGCAGTACCGGGTCCGGTGTTCCGCACCGTTCCTTTGCCTTGTCCAGACAGCAAAAAAGCCGCTCTTTTACTACCGGCTTGATCAGGTAAGAGACCGCATCCACGTCGTATCCTTCCAGCACATAGTCCGATAGGCCGGTAACGAAAATAATCTGTACTCTTTCACCTTCAGCCCGCAGTCTGCGTGCTAAGGAAAGTCCGTCAATTCCGGGCATGTCAATGTCCAGAAGCAGGATATCCGTTTTCCTTTTTTCCTCTTGATGGAATAGAAACTGGTCGGTATTTTGGCACAGATTGATTTCGGTTTCGTATTTTCGAACTTTACTCCATTCTGTCAGCAGGGCTTGAAGGAGAGAGAGCTGTGTACGCTCATCGTCGCAAATAGTAATGTGCAGCATGGTATGTTTCCTTTGGGTTAAAAAATGAAAATTTTGATAAACCTGTGGATTAGATACTTAAAAATAATCCGAAAAATACGGTTTCTCTACTGGTATCAGCCTCTCCAGCCAGGTCAGCATGTAATATTCCGTTTTGATCTTTTCATGCTCATAGAGATAGGAGGGGCGCTTATAACCCATCAGCATAGCAGTCAGCGTATTAACGTCAAGTTCAACAACATTAATGGACTGATTATCCTCCACCTGCTCGCAGAGAGTTTCGCCGTCATGCCATGATACCATATAATCGCCTTCGTTCCAGGGGGCCATGCAGTCATGAACCTTAAAATGAATTTTAAAGTCTTCCGGCTGAATCTGATAGGGGTATTCCTCCAGAAAATCCCGGACATTGACTATCCGGGCCATAATGTACGGGGAGATGGTCTCGGTGATCTCGCTGTCTTCAAATAAATATGCCATAGTTTCCCCGGAATAATTGTCGCCCTGCACCTGGTCGATCATGGAAAAATGGGCACTGATATAATTCCACAAACCATAGTTGGCTTCTATGTTCAGATATACCATCTCTTTAATGTGGAAAATATCGTTAGCAATGTAATACACCACATATCCTAAGGGCTTATGCTCTTTGCTGTAATACACAGCGGCAATCATATCATCATTATCCCAGCGCCAGTATTCTTCCCAAGAAAGCGCATCCCTAATTAGGCAGCCGTGACGCTGCAAGGCAAAGTATGAATGTACATTGTGATAATCTTCAGAATCCAAGCTGACTCGTTCCACCATGCCGCTGACAGGACGCGGTTTGGGGAGCTGTGTGTCTTTGACTGTAAAGGTAAGCTTGTCGGAAACAATTTCCCACCCCATTTTGCGATAAAAAGGAATGGAATAGGGGTAAAGAAAAGAAATAGACATTTGATGTTCATGCATGTAATTAATGGCATGCTTCATAAGGGAATGGATCAGTCCTCTTCCCGTATATTCGGGATAAGTGGCAACGCCGGTAATGCCGCCCATGTTCATGATCTCATCATAAATATTTACTTTCATGGAATAAACAACAATCATGGACGCCAGCTTTTCTTTATAAAACCAGCCAAGTACATAGGCCTCTTCCAGGATAGGACGCTTGGCATATTTGATTTCGTCCTGTTGCCAGCCTGTTTGAAACAGGTCATAGCTCGTTACCTGAAATGCGTATTGCAGCAGGGCATTGAACTGCTCCAGATCGCTTTTGTCCAGTTCTCGCATTCGAAATTCGTCATTCACTTCAAGATAAATAGGATTATTATTTTTGTCTTCCATATGAAACGGCCTCTTTAAAAATTTGCGGAGAATCATGATATTTAAAAGCGGATTACTCCGGACAGTGCTTTCACAAAATATTTTACACCATGGAAAAGGGTTTGTGTCAAATTTTTTGGAAAAGAGGAGAATAAGAAAAGGGAAGAAATACAAAAGCCCTTATTTTAAGGGATAAAATTAGTTTACATACCCTTAAAATAAGGGTATAATAAAATACAGATAAACAGAAACATTGTCAATAGCAAGGAGACGTCTATGATTAAGTTTGCAATTTCGAATTCTGTGACAGGGAAAGACATTAAAATAATCCGCCAAAGGCTGGGAGTAACGCAGTCGGAGTTTGCAAAATTGGCCAATGTATCCTCCAAAACGATTGAACGCTGGGAATCGGGGCATAACGAGGTGACAGGACCAATTGTAACTTTGATAAAAATATTAAACGAATATCCCCAGATAAAGGAAGAGCTTGTCATTCCGGAAAAAATTTATCCGTTAAGACTTTGGTATATGTCCGGGAACAGGGTGAGTACGATTATTGATGTGGATGAGACCGAAAAAAGAGTGAGGGCTTACAATTATACCAAGGATTATATATTGCGGGCGTTTGGAAGAAAAGAACAGCCCACATTTGAGGATTATGAAATATTTCTTGAATCCAGGTGTTTTCCAAGAACCAGGGACAAAATGAAGCTGATCTTGAAAGAACTGGATCTGCCGTTCTATGATCCGTTTTTGATCATTGAAAAAACAGAAGGAAGAATGGCAGAGGATGATTTTTGGATACGGATAGAAAGGTAATATAAATGGTAGAATTATTTGAATGCAATGAGAAAATGAGTGTATGGAGATCCTCAAAGGGGAATCAATTAAAATGGGAAAATAACGGGATATGGTATAAAGCCGATTACACAGGGTATGAAGGATTGGCTGAATACATAACGGCCGGCCTACTTACTTATAGTACACTTGAGCCGGAAGAATATGTCATTTACCAGACAGAGGAAATTAACTATAAACATAACAGGTACCGGGCATGCAAAAGTAAAAATTTTTTACCGGAAGGGTGGAAGCTGATCACGCTGGAACGGCTGTTTCAGAGCATATACGGTGAAAGCCTGAATAAGTCTATTTATTCTATCAGAAAAAGCGTAGATAGAATTCAGTTCCTGACAGAACAAATAATAAGAATAACCGGCTTAGAAGAATTTGGCACCTATTTAAGTAAGCTTTTAGCGATTGATGCTTTATTTTTAAACGAAGACTGCCATACACATAATATTGCGGTACTGCTGGATGAAGTCGGGAAATATCATTATTGCCCTGTTTTTGATAACGGTGCTGCACTTCTGGCGGATACCACAATAGGCTACCCACTTTCTGGAGAATTGAGTGACTTGATAAATGAAGTAAAAGCAAAAACCTTTTGTCAGGATTTTGATGAGCAATTGGATCTGGCAGAGCAGTTGTACGGAGACCATATACGTTTTCAATATACGGAAAGGGAAATTGACAGACTGCTGGATGAAGAACCGTACTATCCGGAGGAAATTAAGCAAAGAGTGAAAATGATTCTGATGCATCAAAAGAGAAAATATCAGTATTTGTTTACAGAACCGGAAGTATGATTCATACTATAAGAAAGACGCAAATGATAAGGAGAAGTCAGGATGCTTGGAACAAAAAGAGGACAGAAGATAGATCAGTATTTTTCGGATTATGTGGTTTTTGATCTGGAAACAACCGGAATTTCCTGCCGCATTGACAGGGTGGTGGAAATTTCCGCAATAAAAGTGGAGAAAGGGCAGATCACAGGCGAATTTACATCGCTGGTTAATCCGTGGTGCCCGATTCCTTATGCGGCGAGTCAGGTGAACGGGATCACAGATGAGATGGTGAAGGATGCGCCGGCCTTTGATAAGGTGTTGGCGGAGTTCCTTGATTTTGCCGGGGACAGAGTGCTGGTTGGGCATAATATCCACACCTTTGATATGAATTTTATTTATCGGGATTGTGAGACATTTTGGGGGAAGATACCTGAAAATGATTATGTGGATACCCTGGGACTTGCACGGATATGTCTGCCCAGGCTTAAGCACCATAAGCTTACGGATCTGGCAGAGCATTATGGTATTTCAACGGAGGGCGCTCACAGAGCACTGAATGACTGCCGCATGAATCAGATTATTTATGAGCGTTTGGGCACAGAACTTGAAAAAGCGCAGAAGCATTTGAAAAAGTGTCCCAGATGCGGAAAATTTTTGCTTCAGAGGAATGGAAGGTATGGATATTTTCTGGGGTGCAGCGGATATCCGGTGTGTAAATATACAGAAAACCTATAGGGAGCCGGAGCATATAGGAGAATTATCCGGCTATGCGGGAAAGTATGAAGCCGCCTGATGAGGAAGTGAAAGGGGAAAAACTAGTTTGATGAGAGGAAGATCATTAAAGATAAAGTCAGTAGTTCTGATATTGATATTTTCTATGGCGCTGACGATGCTGGGTGCTTGTGGAAGTGATGCAGAGGAGGCGGCACCCGATGTGGAGAGCAACGAGATATCAGAGAGCGCCAGCGTGGAAGAAAATATTGAAAGCGAAGAGCCTGAAGCAGATACCGGAATAGAGGATACAGAGGATATAGAGGATATAGAGGCAGACAGCATTTCAGAAGAGCATTCCGAAGTGGAAGAAATACAGAAGAATAGAGTGAGCGTGACAGGGCAGGGATTGCTTGTAGATATTGCGTGGGAAGATTTTTCCAATGAAGCGTTTGAAACAACCATTTATTTTTCTTTCAGTAATGGAACTGTCGTTGAACAAAAACTGGAGGAATGGAGTTTTGTGAAAAGCATTGAATACAGGGATATTACCGGCGATGGCACAGATGAAGTAATTGTGTATAGAGATTTTGTGAGTAATATACATGATGATTATATTTTAATGAATTTCTTTAAAATAGAGGATGATACAGTAACAGAAATTTCACCGTCCACAGACATCCCGGAATTATCAGCATGGGAAGCGGAAATAGTAAGTGATTCATCAGAGGAATATACGATTGTCCTGAAGATGGAATGGGATGGGGAAACGCTCGGTGCTGTGTACACAGACGCTATTATGATAGTTGGATACAATAAAGAAAGATGGGAAATCATACAGAAGCATGAGAGACCGGAATGGAAGGTTGCTTATCTGGATTATCTTATAAGAGATATTGTTGACACAGGCAGCAACCGTTATTGGCTGGTATGTGTAGATGAAGATGATATTCCTGAGCTGCTTTATTGTGTAGACGATGTACAAGATGTCGTGTCGGTTCTTACCTATAAAGACGGAGAGGTAAAGGAATTGGGAGATGAAGAGAGAACCGGGGAATATGAAAATGGGATGGACTTTGATAAAATGTGGGGCATATTAGGAAGTCCTGAAGATGATGACAAAGAATGGTAAACATTGCATCAAAAATGTATGTGGATATTTCTTGCACATTATACCGCTATAGCGGTATAATGTGCGAGAAGAGGTGATTTGCTATGTTAAAGACATATATAGAAACGCACAATATTTCTATATATAGCGTTTCAAAGAGCAGTAAAATTCCATATAGCACCTTAAATGATATTGTAAATTGCAAGGTGGAGATCACGAATGTGAAAGCAGGGATATTACATGCTCTTGCAAAAGCATTGGGAATTTCCATGGATGCATTGTATGAGTTATGTAGGAATGAAATTATTGTCCGCTCAGAGCGATACAATATAGACGGTTTCGTTAGTAGGAAAAATAAAAAATTTATCCTGTGTTTTGAATATAATCATAAAGAGCATGAATACGAGCTATGTCCTGTAAAGAAGGAGGCATCATTGTTTATAGACAGTATTGCCTTGTGGGAGATGGAAAAGCATCTGTTAGATTTTGAAATGGAGGAAGCATATGCTTTATGTACTGAAACGAAAAGATGAAATTGTAACGCTTGTAGATTTCCTTGAGGATGGAAGTGTGTATAAATTTCATCAGGATCTGGTCAATCCGGAGTTTGCCCCGCTTCACGATCCGAATAACCATGACTGGCTGAAACAATGGTGGAAAAGGCGGTCTGTGCCGATTAGTCAGGGACATATAAAAAGTATGCTTGAAAAGAAGGGGCTTCTTGGACCTGAGGATTTTTTACTGAAAAATTTGGGCTTGTCATTAACCGACTATTATTGGATATCACCGATGGATTCTGGTCTTACATGGAAAGATGTAAATTTATATGTTAATGAATTTCATGGAGACATATTAATTGGCGAAGAAGAAACTGAGGAAAAAGGTAAAATACCACACTATACACCGAATGGCTCCTTACAGGGCAGTCTGGAAAAAAGCTGGACAATTTTGGATGGGGAAAGAGGAATGATCAAGGGAAATCGTGATCAATTTTCCGCGGAAAGTATTAATGAAGTGATTGCATCAAAACTGCATGAGCTACAGGGCTTTGATGCTTATACAGATTATAAATTGATTAAGATTAAAGGGCGGGAATATGATTATGGCTGCTATTCAAAATTGTTTACATCTCAAAGCAGAGAACTGATTTCAGCGTATGATGTTGTCACATCGGAAAAACAATCGAATGATATTTCCACTTTTGAACATTTTATAAATGTTTGTGGTAAATATGGGATGGATACCGATATGCTCAGGCAGTTTATGGATTATATGATTTTGTCTGACTTTGTTTTATCAGGAAGAGATAGACATTTGAGCAATGTGTCTATATTAAGAGATTCTGAAAACCTGAAATTTATCAGTCCGGCGCCTATTTATGATAGTGGCAAATGCTTATTTGTTCAGGACAGTGTTCCGGCTAATGACAGAGATCTACTTAGCATAAAAACAGAAAGCTTTGCCAGTGATGAAATGAAAATGCTTAAGCTTGTAAGTGACCGAAACTGTCTTGATGTTACAAAGCTTCCGGCAAGGTCATATATTGAAGGGCTATATGAATTGGATTCTAAGATGGATGATCATAGAATTGCGTTGATTGGTGAAGGATACGAGCGAAAAATAGATTTATTCAGAAGTTTTCAGCTCGGAGAAGATCTGAACAAGATTAAAATGTCTGTTTCCGGCAGACGACCTGCCCAAATAGACACAAAGGATATTATAGTTTCTGCGAATGTGGGTAAGGAGTAAAACTGAATCAAATTGATGAGAAAACTTGACAAATGCCCTTTTATGAGATATTTTTTAAATTATAAAGGCAATGACGAAGACAGTAACTGTTTCTGGAACATCACAGCGAGCCGGGCGGGTGAGAGCCGGTATCAGTAAGGGAACAGCGAAAATCACTTCCGAGCTGCAGAGCGGAAAGCAGAGGGAATTATGCAGTTCCCTAGCAAGTAAGTTCTGACGGATTCCTCCGTTATGGGAAAGCATATTAAGCCGTTTGAACCGGTGCGTATGAGTAAATGGGTGGTAAACGTGGTAACAATAGCCTCGTCCTTTTTACGGACGGGGCTTTTTCACAGTGATTTATTATGATGAAGAAAGGAAGAGAAAAATGTATCAAAAAGTGTCTACTGACCTCAATTTCGTAGATCGTGAAAAAGGGATCGAAAAGTTCTGGAAAGAAAATGATATTTTTAGAAAGAGTATGGAAAACCGTAAGGACGGTCCGACTTATACCTTTTATGACGGACCTCCAACGGCTAATGGAAAGCCTCATATCGGTCATGTGCTGACCCGTGTGATCAAGGATATGATTCCCAGATACCGCACCATGAAGGGATATATGGTGCCCCGTAAGGCAGGCTGGGATACCCACGGGCTTCCGGTAGAGCTGGAGGTTGAAAAGCTTCTTGGGCTTGACGGTAAGGAGCAGATCGAGGAATATGGGCTGGATCCTTTTATCAGAAAGTGTAAAGAAAGTGTATGGCAATATAAAGGCATGTGGGAGGATTTCTCCGGTACTGTGGGATTTTGGGCAGACATGGATGATCCTTACGTGACTTATCATGATGATTTTATTGAGTCCGAGTGGTGGGCATTAAAGCAAATCTGGGATAAAGGGCTTCTTTACAAAGGGTTTAAGATTGTGCCTTATTGTCCAAGATGCGGAACCCCGCTTTCTTCCCATGAGGTAGCCCAGGGGTATAAGGCGGTGAAGGAGCGTTCTGCGGTAGTGCGCTTTAAAGTAGTTGGCGAGGATGCCTATTTCCTGGCATGGACAACAACACCCTGGACATTGCCTTCTAACGTGGCTCTCTGCGTAAATCCAGAAGAGACCTATGTGAAGGTAAAAGCGGCGGACGGCTACACTTATTATATGGCTCAGGCGCTGCTTGATACGGTGCTGGGTTCACTGGCTGAGGAAGGAAAGCCGGCTTATGAAGTATTGGAAACTTATGTAGGAACAGACTTGGAGTATAAAGAATATGAGCCGCTGTTTGCCTGCGCAGGCGAAGCAGCAAAGAAGCAGAATAAGAAAGGGCATTTTGTAACTTGTGACAGTTATGTCACAATGACCGATGGTACTGGTATCGTCCATATTGCGCCTGCATTTGGTGAGGACGATGCTCAGGTAGGACGCAAGTATGACCTGCCTTTCGTTCAGTTTGTGGATGGAAAGGGTAACATGACACCGGAAACGCCATATTCGGGAAAATTTGTTAAGGATGCGGACCCGGATATCCTTGTGGATCTGGACAAAGAAGGAAAACTGTTTTCCGCACCGAAATTTGAGCATGATTATCCTTTCTGCTGGAGATGCGACACACCCCTGATCTACTATGCGAGGGAGTCATGGTTTATTAAGATGACGGCTGTCCGGGATGATCTGGTGCGTAACAACAAAACCGTAAATTGGATTCCGGAATCTATTGGTGAGGGACGTTTCGGAAACTGGCTGGAAAATATTCAGGACTGGGGCGTATCCCGTAACCGCTATTGGGGAACTCCTTTAAATATCTGGGAATGTGAGGAATGCGGACATCAGGAATCCATCGGCTCCAGAGACGAACTGGAAAAGTGGAGCGGCAATCCGGCAGCCCAGACTGTGGAGCTGCACAGACCTTATATTGACGAGATCACCTGTACCTGTCCGAAGTGCGGTAAGACCATGAAGAGAGTGCCGGAGGTGATTGACTGCTGGTTTGACTCCGGGGCAATGCCTTTTGCACAGCATCATTATCCTTTTGAAAATAAAGAGTTATTCGAGGCACAGTTCCCCGCTCAGTTTATTTCTGAGGCGGTAGATCAGACCAGAGGCTGGTTCTATTCCCTGATGGCGGAGTCTACGCTGCTGTTCAACAAGTCTCCTTACGAGAACGTAATCGTGCTTGGACACGTTCAGGACGAAAACGGGCAGAAGATGAGCAAGAGTAAGGGAAATGCCATTGATCCTTTTGAGGCGTTGGCAACTTACGGAGCGGATGCAATCCGCTGGTATTTCGTTATCAATTCCGCACCCTGGCTGCCTAACCGTTTCCATGGCAAGGCTGTAATGGAAGGACAGAGAAAGTTCCTTGGAACCTTGTGGAATACCTATGCTTTCTTTATCCTATATGCAAATATTGATGGCTTTGATGCTACAAAATATACTTTGGAATATGAAAAGCTTCCGGTGATGGACAAATGGCTTCTGTCCAAATTAAACACAGCCATCAAGCTGGTGGACGGTCATCTGGAGAACTATCGGCTTCCCGAAGCTGCAAGGGTTCTGGATAATTTTGTGGATGAGATGAGCAACTGGTATGTGCGTCGCTGTCGTGAGCGTTTCTGGGCAAAGGGAATGGAGCAGGATAAGATCAATGCTTATATGACGCTTTACACAGCATTGGTTCAGATTTGTAAGTGTGCTGCCGCTGTGGTTCCTTTTATGACAGAGGAGATCTACCAGAATCTTGTGAGAACAAATGATAAGGAAGCGCCGGAGAGTATCCATTTATGCGATTTCCCCAAAGCGGAAGAATCCATGATCGACAGTAAGCTGGAAGAGAGCATGGAAGAGGTACTGGATATTGTGGTTATGGGTCGTGCGGCGCGTAATTCGGCTAATATCAAGAATCGTCAGCCTATCGGAACTATGTATGTAAAAGCTCCTCATACACTGGATGGTTATTTTGTCAATATTATTGCTGATGAGCTGAATGTAAAGGAAGTTGTTTTTAAGGATGATGTCAGCGACCTGACCAGCTACAGCTTTAAGCCTCAGCTCCGTACAGTGGGGCCTAAGTATGGCAAACAGCTTGGCGGTATTAAGAAATACCTGGAAGAGGTAGACGGCACACAGGCAATGAAGGAATTGAAATCAGAAGGTGCGCTTAAGTTTGAAGTGGACGGCGTATCGGTATCTCTGGCAGAGGAAGACCTTCTTATTGATGTAGCACAGAAAGCCGGCTTTGTCACAGAAGCAGACAACTATACTACAGTAGTTTTGGATACCAATCTGACACCAGAGCTGATTGAGGAAGGTTTTGTATACGAAGTGATCAGCAAGATCCAGACCATGCGTAAAGAAGCTGATTTTGAAGTGATGGATCATATCCGTCTGGCAGTGAATGACAATATTAAAGTGGCCGAGATTGTGAAAGCAAACAGCAAAACAATTTCTGAGAAGGTACTTGCCAATGAGATTTTTGTGGGAGAAGAACTTGCAATCACGAAAGAGTGGAATGTGAACGGTGAGAAGGTTACCATTGGCATTGAAAAGATTTCATAAAATTTTACAGATTTATTGTTAAGAAAGTGCCGTTTCGGACGGCACTTTCACTTGTGATTTGCATTATTCTGTAGTAAAATAATATGCGAATACGCTTGAGAATAATTAATTGGAGGATAAAATTATGGCAAAGAAGACAACAACTAAGCCAGCGCTTACTTTTGATAAGGAACTTTTCAAGAGAAGTGTACTCTATAATGTGAAAACGTTGTACAGGAAAACTCTGGAGGAGGCAAGCCAGCAGCAGATTTTTCAGGCAGTGGCTTATGCCATTAAGGATGCGGTAGTTGATAATTGGTTAAACAGCCAGAAGGAGTTTGAGAAGCAGGACCCCAAGATGGTATATTATTTATCCATGGAATTCCTTATGGGACGTGCATTAGGCAATAATATTATTAATCTTCAGGCTTATAAGCCGGTAAAGGAAGCAATGGAGGAACTGGGGCTGGATCTCAATGTTGTTGAGGATCAGGAGCCGGATGCTGCTCTTGGAAACGGTGGCCTTGGACGTCTTGCAGCATGCTTCCTTGATTCTCTGGCCACATTGGGATATGAGGCATATGGATGCGGAATCCGGTATCGTTATGGTATGTTCAAGCAGGAGATCCGGGACGGTTACCAGATTGAGGTTCCCGATAACTGGCTTGTGGATGGCAATCCATTTGAGCTTAGGCGGCCGGAATACGCGAAAGAAGTGAAATTTGGCGGCTATGTCAATGTCCGTGTGGATGAGAATGGCAGAAACCATTTCATACAGGAGGGCTATCAGAGCGTCAAGGCGATTCCTTATGACCTTCCCATTGTAGGTTATGGAAACGGAATGGTAAACACGCTCCGCATCTGGGATGCCGAGGCAGTGGAATGCTTCCATCTGGATTCTTTTGACAAGGGTGACTATCAGAAGGCGGTGGAACAGCAGAATCTTGCAAGAAATATTGTGGAGGTGCTTTATCCTAATGATAACCATTATGCAGGAAAAGAACTGCGATTAAAGCAGCAGTATTTCTTTATTTCCGCATCAGTGCAGGCCGCAATTGCCAAGTATATGCGGAATCATGACGATGTGCGTAAGTTCCATGAGAAGGTTACCTTCCAGCTGAATGATACCCATCCGACCGTGGCGGTTGCGGAGCTGATGAGAATTTTGATGGATGAATATTTCCTTACATGGGATGAGGCATGGGAGGTTACCACCAAGACTTGTGCTTACACCAACCACACGATCATGTCAGAAGCATTGGAGAAATGGCCTATTGAACTGTTCTCAAGGCTGCTTCCCAGAATTTATCAGATCATTGAGGAGATCAACCGCAGGTTTATTATAAGAATACAGCAGATCTATCCCGGCAATCAGGAAAAGATCCGTAAGATGGCGATCATTTATGATGGTCAGGTGAAGATGGCTCATCTTGCAATTGCAGCGGGTTATTCCGTAAACGGTGTTGCAAGGCTTCATACGGAGATTTTGAAAAAGCAGGAGCTTAGGGATTTCTATGAGATGATGCCGGAGAAGTTTAATAATAAGACTAATGGCATTACCCAGAGACGTTTCCTGCTTCACGGCAACCCTATTCTTGCGGATTGGGTAACAGACCATATAGGCAATGAGTGGATCACGGATCTTCCAAGGATCAGCAAGTTGAAAATATATGCGGATGACGAAAAGGCTCAACAGGAGTTTATGAATATCAAGTACCAGAACAAGGTACGTCTGGCAGAGTATATTCTGGAACATAACGGCGTGGAAGTAGACCCCAGATCTATCTTTGATGTGCAGGTTAAGAGACTTCATGAATATAAGCGTCAGCTCCTTAATATTCTGCATGTTATGCACTTATACAATCAGCTTAAGGATAATCCGGAGATGGAATTCTATCCCAGAACATTTATCTTTGGGGCAAAGGCGGCAGCAGGCTATTACAATGCCAAGATGACCATCAAGCTGATCAATTCCGTGGCGGATGTGGTGAATAACGATCCTGCCATCAATGGGAAGATAAAAGTAGTATTTATTGAAAACTACAGGGTTTCCAATGCGGAAATGATCTTTGCGGCAGCAGATGTTTCTGAGCAGATTTCCACTGCAAGTAAGGAAGCTTCCGGTACCGGAAATATGAAGTTCATGCTAAACGGCGCACTCACAATCGGAACCATGGACGGTGCGAACGTAGAAATTGTTGAGGAAGTAGGGGAAGAAAATGCATTTATCTTTGGACTGTCCTCCGATGAAGTCATCAATTATGAGAATTATGGCGGATATGATCCTACCGAGATCTTTAACAATGATCCGGATGTGAGAAGAGTTCTGATGCAGCTTATTAACGGAACTTATGCACCCAATGATCCTGACAAGTTCCGGACGTTATATAACTCACTGCTGAACACCATCAGCACTTCCAAGGCAGATACCTACTTCATTCTTAAAGACTTCCGTTCTTACGCAGAAGCGCAGAAGAAGGTGGAGGCTGCATACCTCGATGAAAAGAGATGGGCAAGAAGTGCAATCTTAAATGTGGCAAGCTGCGGTAAGTTTACTTCTGACAGAACTATTCAGGAATATGTGGATGAGATCTGGCACCTGGATAAGGTAGTATTACCGAAGAAAAATGCATAATCCGGTAGAAGGAAATTTTAATATCAGAGAGAATGTATTTACAAAAGTGTCGCGTTGCAGCGGCACTTTTTGGTTGAAGCATGTATGATTTCGTGCTAAGTTTAAGGAGAGGGCTTTGAAGGTATCTTTTGGAGAAAGGGACACATTATGGCAATGAAAACACGGCTTCCCATGGGAATTGAAGATTTTGAGGAAATGCGTACACAGGGATACTATTATGTTGATAAAACGGGATTGATTAAGGTTTTGTTAGAAAACCTGGGAAAGGTGAATTTATTTACCCGCCCAAGGCGGTTTGGGAAAACCCTGAATATGAGTATGTTGAAATATTTCTTTGGCTATGGGAGTGGTGGCAGACTTTTTGACGGATTGGAAATATCTGAGGAAAAAGAAATCTGTAGTGAATATATGGGGAAATACCCTGTTATTTCCATCAGCTTAAAAGGTGTAAGCGGCAGAAATTATAATGATGCAAAGGGAATGCTTCGGGGAATTGTAGGGAATGAGGCATTACGGTTCCAATTCTTGTTGGAAAGTGAACGATTGACAGAGGTGGAACATCAGCAGTATAAAAAAATGATTGAACTGAATGACGATGGGGAGTTTGCTATGTCAGATACCCATTTAAAAAACAGTTTACTGATATTATCGCGATTATTACAAAAACATTATGAGCAGAAGGTGATTGTACTGATTGATGAGTATGATGTACCTCTTGACAAGTCATACCAGTCCGGATACTATGATGAGATGGTAGAGCTGGTTAGGAGTATGTTCGGGCAGGTGCTGAAGACCAATGATAGCCTGTACTTTGCGGTGCTTACCGGTTGCCTCAGGATATCTAAAGAAAGTATTTTCACTGGGCTTAATAATTTTAAAGTGTATACGGTGAAGGATGTGCGTTACAGGGAATATTTTGGGTTTACCAATGAGGAAGTCAGGCAGATGCTTGCATATTATGGGTTCATGGAGCAATATGACGCTATACGGGAATGGTACGATGGTTACAAGTTTTCTGATATGGAAATATACTGTCCGTGGGATGTGATTAATTATTGCGGTGACCTACGCGATGGAAGTGTTACGAAACCGCAAAATTATTGGGTGAATACAAGCAGCAATGATATCATCAGAAGGTTTATAAGCCAGGCAAACGCATTTACCCGCAGAGAGATTGAACAGCTAATAGATGGCGGCAGCGTGAAGAAGATGATACATCAGGAGTTAACCTACAGGGATCTGGATTCTGATATTGATAATTTATGGAGTATACTATTTACCACCGGTTACCTGACACAATGTGGAGAAGACGATAACGGCCTGACGGAGCTTGTCATTCCGAATAAAGAAGTGCAATGGATATTTGTGGAGCAGATACACAAATGGTTTAAAGAAGAAACCAAAAAAGATTTAGGGAAGCTGGAAAGCTTTTGCAGGGCATTTGAGGAAAATAATACGGCGGCCATAGAAGAAGGGTTTACATCATATCTGCAAAAGACCATCAGTATCCGGGATACAAATGTCAAAAAAGATATGAAGGAGAACTTCTATCATGGTATTTTACTTGGACTTTTGAGCCACATGGATGAATGGATCATCAGATCTAATGCAGAGTCTGGCGAGGGCTATAGTGACATCAGCGTGGAAATTGAGTCAAGGGAAATTGGCATCGTTATCGAATTGAAGTATGCTGAGAATGCCAGGTTTGATGCTGCCTGTCAGGAAGCATTGCAGCAGATTAGGGACAGAAACTATGAGGAAAATCTGATAGATGACGGCATGAAAACGATCTACAGGTATGGCATTGCATGCTACAAGAAGCGTTGTAAAGTTATTTCAGAATAATAATGAAAAGAAGACCGCTTGTGTGAACTCGAAAGACCGCACAAGCGATGTTCTTTTTTGCAGAAAATATTTGGTTGTGACGACACATTTGGTTAATCTGTCGGACTGATCTTTGTTTTGCTTCTTTTTTGCCCCCGCAGGAGATCGGCATACCAGAAAATAATTTCCGAAAGATGATGAAGATTGCCTTCCTTGCTTGTGCTGCGCCATAATTCTTTGTAGGACATATACCATGTTTCCAGCCGGGCGGCAAGCTCAAAGTTTTGCTTCTGTTTCAAAATTGTTGGTCCCATTTCGTTAAAAATCTGAATGCCTTCTATGATGAGCAGATAGCTGCTGATACGCCAACGCATGCTGCTGTCCATATTTATTGCATTTTCTTTTAATTGTCTTCCGATTCTGACAAGAGTGTCATTTGCTATCTTTATTATGTTTTCATCGGCAAGCTGCCCGGCACCTTCCTGAATGTTGAACCGGGTTTCCTGAAGTTCCATGGTTTCATAAAATGCAATCGCACTCTCCCAGTTAAACAGGCAGTTTCCGGGGATACCTGCCAGAAGATTGACAATCTGTCCGGAGCGATCTTGAAATTCAATTACGGAAATCTGCTTGTTAATCTCTTCAAAGGGAATCTCTTCGCGGCTCCAGGAGAACGCTGCTCCGTAAATCATACCTGGAATAGAATGATCCGGGTGATTAATGTGTCCGAAATCTCCCCAGTCCGTATTTAAAATCCCCAAGGCTCCATATTTTTCCGCATAAGAGCACATCCTTGTGATGTTCAAGTAGGAAGATTCCAGTTGATTCATCCATTGATTCCAGCCGCTGACTCCCGGACAACAATATTGTGCTGCTCCTGCCTGCGCCATTTTGCGGCAGTCGTCTTCACTTTGGTCAGGGGCATATCCCCAAGTCAGGCAGATAGTTTCCTTGGGAAGTTCCCGGATCAGTTCAGGTTCGGCACAGATAATATCACCCCAGAACATGGGTATTTTATCATTTTCCACCAGAAATTCGCAGAGACTTTTCACAAAGTCAATGTAAATGCGGTGGACTCCTTCTTCATCTGCCAGGGATTTGGCTCTTCCTTTTCCGAGATCAAAGGTTTCATCTGCGCAGATATTAAATTTGTTAGAAGAAAACAATGCCATATATTCCAGAATTCTTTCCTTAATCAGGGAGAGGGCTCTGTCATCGGACACATTTATGGTGTGATGCAGCATTCTGTCCAAATAGGAAAATGGCTGCTTTTCGGAGTCAGGAAGCTCACACAGATCACTATAACTTTTGGTGGAAAGCAGATCATATAAATGACCAAAGCTTGAGAGAGACGGAATAAGCTCTATATAGCGTTCTCTGCAATATGTGTCAAGCTCAATGATTTCCTGTGCAGTGAGAGGTGTTTCATCCCTCCACATCTCGGAAAAACCGCGGAACAGATAGGTGTGTTCAATGTAAAGCTGAAATTCATTTATTTTATATCGTGCAAGAAGATCCACGATTTTTTTCAATTTTTCCAACTTCAAAACTCGTCCTCTGGTCTGATCCAGATAATAACCCCGGTGCAGGAAAGCGGGAGAATCCGAAATTTCCAGGCAGGGAAGCACACAGCCGCACTGCTCAATAATCTGACATAGTGTCTGTACGCCATACATAACCCCGGCGCAGTCACCGCTTTTTATTATGATTCCCTCTTCTCCTATTGTAAGCTGATATTCCTGCTTGCCATATTCCGGTGTAAGCGTCAGATAAATATCACCGGGTTGGGGAACTCCTTTTATGATTGCCAGTGAAAGCCCTCCCCATTTCTTGATACATTGGCGGATAATAGATGCCGGAACACTTTCGGAATTGTTGATTTTGGCGTCCACGACAATGTGCATATTGTGATCGGTAACAAAGGAACCTTCCTGTATTTTCATTTCTCTTGGTTTTGGTAATAGGTACATGGCAGCCCTCCTTATAAATTTTCATATAAAAAGTTTACTATGAGATTTTTCTTATCACAAGTTGATTATGGATATTTGCTATATTTTCTTGAAGAGACCCGGTTTTCGTGTTAAGTTTATGAAAAAGAATTTCAGGTTTGGGTGAAAACAAAATGGATACCAATAGAAAGTGCAGAATTTTACTTTTGGAGGATGATATCAGCCTTGCAGATGGTTTATGTTATTCTCTGAAGAAAAATGAATATGAGGTAGAATGTGCACAGAGCGTTCAGGAAGCGAAAGCATTTTTGGCAAAGGAGCAGTATGATTTACTGCTTTTGGATGTAACGCTGCCGGATGGCACTGGCTTTCAGGTGTGCGAGACGGTGCGAAGGCAGGGAAACCAGGTGCCGATCATTTTCCTGACTGCTTCTGATGAGGAAATGAATGTAATCAGGGGGCTTGACAGCGGTGGTGATGATTATATTGGAAAGCCTTTTAAGCTGGGGGAATTACTCTCGAGAATCCGCGCGCTGCTCCGCAGAGCGGGAGTGCAGAAAAATAGAGACATGCAGGCAGGGCGGAGTAGTCTTACCTGTGGAGATATTCAAATTGATCTTGCCGGAAGCCGGGTGTTTTTGAGGGGAGAAAAGCTGGAGCTTACGCAGGTGGAATACCGGCTGCTCTGCCTTTTAGTGAAAGCTGACGGCAGAGTGGTTACCAGAGAAATCATTTTTGAGGAATTATGGGATGGATCGGGAAATTTTGTGGATGACAATACCCTTTCTGTATATATCAGAAGACTGCGGGAAAAAGTAGAAAAGGACCCTTCCAGACCGGAGCATTTGATCACAGCCAGAGGGTTTGGGTATCGTTGGCAGGAGGTAGGCACATGATGGGATTTTTAAAGGATAAAGGACAGAGGAAGTATTGTATTGCTCTGGCTGCTTTGTTGACAGTAGCGTCAGTTTTTGCGGCGATAATCTGGATGGAGAACGGGAATCGGGTAAAAGAAACGATGCTATATCATGACAGATGTGTTGCTTCTTCTCTTATAAATCAGGGAGTAAGTGAGGCAGTCATTGCAAAAGCCTTAGCAGAAGAGGAAATTACGGAAGAGGGCACAAATTTACTTAATCTTATGGGAATCAGCGAAGAGACGGAAGCATTCTTTATACCGGGGATATCAGGGATACAGAGGGGAACGGGCTTAGGGCTTGCCGGGCTCTTTTTCCTTTTATGGGTAAGCCTGTTATCTTTGACAGGCTTCTTTTTTTCCGCAAGGGAACGGCTTTATGATCAGGCAATCAGGATTGTGGAACAGTTTATGAACGGAGATTTTACCGAACATCTTCCCAGAATGGAGGAAGGCTGCCTTTACAGACTGTTTGGGAGGATTGACGGACTTGCCAATGCTCTGACTGTGGGAAATGAAGAAGCAGTAAAGGCAAAGAACTTTCTGAAAGACACTATTTCCGACATTTCCCATCAGTTAAAGACGCCCCTTTCCGCACTTGTCATGTACAATGAGATCATAGAATCAGAAATAGAATCGGATGTGGAAAACAAAGAGACATTGCTTGCATTTACGGAGAAAACAGCAGCCGCACTTACACGGATTGAAGAGCTGATCCAGGCTCTGCTGAAGGTCACAAGGTTAGATGCCGGGGCAGTGGTTTTTGAAAAACAGGACTATCTTCTGGCAGATGTGGTATCCAGGGCTGTGGAAGAACTATGGGTGAGGGCGGAGGAAGAGGAAAAGGAAATTGTGCTTGAGGGAGCGGATCAGATGCAGGTGTACTGCGACCTGCAGTGGACCAGCGAGGCAATCGGTAATCTGGTGAAGAATGCACTGGACTACACGGACAGTGGGGGGAAGGTGTTTGTGTCATGGGAAAAACATCCAGAAATGACAAGAGTGTCAGTTGCAGATAATGGAAAAGGAATAGATGAAGAAGATCTTTATCATATCTTTAAGCGATTTTATCGTTCTGCCAAAGGAAAAAGAACCGGGCAGGGTGTCGGGCTTGGACTTCCATTGGTGAAATCTATAGTGGAAGGGCAGGGCGGAACGCTGTCGGTACAAAGCCGGATTGGAGAGGGGGCTGTGTTTACCATGATGCTGCCGGGATAAATATAAGCGGGATGCGAAAGGGCGAATAACATTGACATATGTCATACCTTACAAAATTGTAAGCTGTTTTTCACCTGATTGTAAGCTATGGGAATTATGCTATAAGAAGCCAGGCTGTTGTGAATTGCAGCTGACAGGTGAAAAATGCGAAACAGGAGGTGCCGGAATATATGGAAATATTGCAGGTACAAAATTTAAGTAAGGTTTATGGTCAGGGAGAAGGTCAGGTGAAAGCCCTGCAAAATGTAAGCTTTTCTATGGGAAAAGGTGAGTTTGCCGCAGTGGTGGGGGAATCCGGTTCGGGAAAAAGTACTCTGCTTCATTGTGTTGGCGGATTGGATACGCCCACGCAGGGGAGGGTTCTGTTAGACGGCGAGGATCTGTTTGCGCTGGATGAGAAAAAGCGTACAGTTTTCAGGAGAAGAAATATTGGCTT
Organism: uncultured Lachnospiraceae bacterium; assembly: GCA_947174495.1. Lineage (GTDB taxonomy): Bacteria > Bacillota > Clostridia > Lachnospirales > Lachnospiraceae > Suilimivivens. The sequence continues at coordinate 24,959 of CAMWJC010000040.1, forward strand.
TATTTTTCAAGCATTTCATTTGATTGAAGAACTGAATGTGGAACAGAATATTGCGTTTCCCCTTCTGCTGGATCATCAAAAACCGGATCAAAAAAGAATTGAGGAACTGCTTGAAATCCTAGGGTTGAATGAAAGGAGAAAGCATCTGCCCAGTCAGTTATCCGGCGGCCAGCAGCAGAGGGTGGCGATTGGAAGGGCGCTGGTCATGCAGCCTATGTTGATTCTGGCGGATGAGCCAACCGGAAATTTGGATTCAAAAAGCAGCCGGGATGTTATGGACTTGCTGATCCGGGCAGCACGGCATTTTAAGCAGACTATTTTGATGATCACCCACAATGATAATCTGGCATCGGATGCTGACAGGGTATTTCGTGTGACGGATGGTCATCTTAAAGATATGGGGGGCAGGTCACATGAAAAATTATCTTGATTTGATACCAATCTCCCAGAAGATTCACAAAAGGCAGAGCCGTATGGTTCGGCTGTGCATTATTTTAAGCGTCTTTTTGGTCACGGCGATTTTTGGTATGGCGGATATGGAGATACGCAGCCAGAACGCACAGGCAAAGATTAACTATGGGGAATGGCATGCAGCATTCCTTGATGTAAGTGACGAAGAGGTTGGATTGATCAGCCAAAGACCGAAAGTGCTTGCCTGTACCCGGTATGGTACTTTAAATTACAGGCTCAGTATGCACTATCAGGTAGAGGGTAAAGGGACGGTTATTATAGGCTTCGATGAAGCGGCGCTGGATATTTTTCCAACGGCGGAGCTTACGGAGGGAAGCTTTCCGAAGGAGGAAGGCGGTGTAGTGATAGATGAGAATATGAGGAAGATGCTTTCCCTTGATCTGGGCGATGAAATCACGCTTACTACGCCCGACGGTACTCAAAGGATTTATCATATTACCGGATTTTTCGGGCAGTTCCCCATGCTGGCAAAGCAGGATGTTTATGGCCTTGCGCTTACCACGGAGGAATTTAGGAAATTGTCGTTGGAAGGAGCAGAGGATAATTACGATTCTTTTATCTATGTAAAGCTTTCTTCATTGTGTAATATTCAAAAAGAAATCAGGGAAATACAAGAGCAGTTTCAGATTCCGGATGAAAAAGTCCGCAGGAATGAACTTTTGCTTGCCACTATGGGGCAGAGCAAGGATGTAAGTATGATGGCGATTTATGCGGTGGCTCTGGTGCTGGCAATTTTGGTTTCTATTGCAGGGATACTGATGATTACCGGCAGCTTAAGCAGCAATATTGCCCAGCGTACGGAGTTTTTTGGGATGCTTTGCTGTCTGGGGGCTTCCAAAGAGCAGGTGATCCGATTTGTCAGAAGAGAAGCGATGTGCTGGTGCAAAACGGCTGTGCCTGTGGGTGCACTGCTTGGAACGGTAATCGTATGGATACTGAGCGCGGTGCTCAGATACTTAAGTCCCACTTATTTTGGAGAGATGCCGTATTTCGGAATCAGCTTTATCGGACTTGCAGCGGGGAGTGTGATTGGAGTGATCACAGTGTTTCTTGCAGCGGGCGGTCCGGCAAAAAAGGCGGCAAGTGTTTCGCCCCTTACGGCAGTATCAGGGAATGCTTCGGCGAAACGACAGATTAAAAAGGCAGCAAACACACGCATTTATCGGATAGAAACGGCACTGGGCATTCACCATGCGCTGGGCAGCCGGAAAAACTTTATATTAATGAGCTGTTCTTTTGCGTTCAGCATTATTCTCTTTTTGTCTTTTTCGGTTGCGGTTGATTTTATGAGACATGCTATTAACCCTTTGAAACCTTATGCGCCGGACATTTCTATTATCAGTCCCGACAATAGCTGTTCCATTGATAAGGCATTGACGGAAGAATTGACGGGGGTGGATGGGGTAAAGTGTGTGTACGGAAGAAGCTTTGCCTATGATTTGTCGATTCAGACACAGGTAGGAGTAAGGCAGGCATATCTGATCTCCTATGAAGATTGTCAGTTTGACTGGGCAGATAGTTCTTTAATTGACGGTTCGCTTTTGGAGGTCATGGAAGGTGAGGGAATCCTCTCAGTTTATCATGGAGAAAATTCCCTGACAGAAGGGGAAAGTCTGATCATGGATTTGGGAGAAGGGGAAAGACAGTTTACGGTTGCAGGAGTATTAAGTGATTGCCCTTTCAACTCAGAGGATGGAGAAGAAATATTAATTTGTTCGGAGAAAACTTTCGAGAGCCTGACCGGAATGAAGAATTATACGATTATTGATGTGCAATTGGAGCGGAAGGCTGGTGATGAAGTGGTATCGCAGCTCCGCACTTTGGCAGGGGAAAATGTGATTTTTTCTGACAGTCGTCTCAGCAATGCAGAGGTGAAAGGGGCTATGTATTCGTTTCAGCTTTTTGTGTATGGTTTTCTTGGGGTGATAGCGTTGATCTGCGCTTTTCATATCATGAACAGTATTGCTATGAGCGTATCTGCACGGATCAAACAATATGGAGCAATGCGTGCTGTAGGAATGGACAGTGGGCAGATGCTTAAAATGGTGGCAGCGGAGGCAGTGGCCTACGGAGTATGGGGTGTGCTGATTGGCTGCGCGGCAGGGCTGCCCTTAAATTGGTTTTGCTTTGATAAAATGATTACCTTTCGGTGGGGAACAGAGTGGTATTTCCCGGTGGAGCCGCTCTGTGTGATCGTGGCAGTGGTGCTGGGAGCTTTAATGCTTGCTGTTTATAGCCCGGCGAAAAGGATAAGGGAGATGTCGGTTGTGGATACGATTTCTGGTAGGTAAGTTAACGTTTAGTTTGGATTTGCACATGTAAAACGTCCGCTCAGAATAAAGAAATCCTACGCGCCATACTGGCGCTTAGCACTGCTCGATAAAGCGTTCGCGAATTGGTTCCTTAAGAAATACATTGTTTACAAGTCTCTGGTGAAAGCCGGAGGCTTTTTATTTCAACCATCGGGGAGAAACTATAATTCTATCCTTAATTTTTAAGTTTAAATAAATATATAAAACCAATTACCGCTGAAAATGGTAAAAAAAGCTAATTTATGTCAAAAATTACCGCTCTCAATGGTTGTTTTTCTTATCACAAAGACATTTTAAAAAATTGATGTAATATAGGGAAATATAACGTGTAAATAAGAATTATTAGGGGAAAGG
>CAMWJC010000041.1 GCA_947174495.1 uncultured Lachnospiraceae bacterium
ATTGGGAAAGACTAAATTCCATCCCAAGGTGGAATTTAGTTTTGCAAATGAGAAATATTTGATTACCAGTATAAAATGAATTGACAAGGTAATAAGACTGTAGTAGTATAAGAACAAAGATATACTACTACAGTCTTATTACGCTGTCCGAATAGGACAGGGAGGAATGGTGAAGAAATGGATATTAAGCTTTTTGATTCGGAATTAAAGGTAATGGATGTACTTTGGCGGGAAGGTGATGCTGCGGCAAAGCACATAGCGGCAGTTTTAAATGAGGAAGTGGGTTGGAATGTGAATACTACTTACACTTTGATTAAGCGCTGTATCAAGAAAGGCGCAATTGAACGGACGGAACCTAATTTTATGTGTCATGCATTGATTCCCAAAGAAGATGTTCAGGAAGCGGAAACGGATGAGCTGATCAATAAAATTTATGACGGATCGGCGGATAAGTTATTTGCTGCTTTGCTTGGGAGAAAGAAGCTGTCCAGAGAGCAGATTGACAAGCTTAAAAAAATGGTTGATGAGTTGGAGTGAGGTGATGTAAATGAGTTTACTGCAGATGAGTCTGAGCGGTTCGATTATTATTCTGGTGATCGTAGGACTGCGGGCGCTGCTTCTTAATAAGCTGCCAAAGAAAATGTTTCTTGTGTTGTGGTGGATTGCGCTGCTCCGCCTGCTTCTGCCGGTTTTGCTGCCTTCTTCCTTCAGTATATATTCACTGTTTCCGCAGTTGGCAGTTTCTGTAGAAGAAATCGGGAATCAGCCGCAGGTATTGCCTGCTGATTTTGATGAACAAGGAAAAGTGTCTGCATTTGATCCTGCGCAGGATGAAACAGTTCTCTTAGAAGGTGCAGAAGGAATGAATCAGTGGGAAGACGTTTCCATGCAGAATATAATTCGTCAGGAGGCGGACAGTGCAAAAGCAGCCGGAGCTGTTATGGGCGGAAGTGAAGAAACCAAGATCAGGTATTCCCGTTGGCAGATTCTCTGGCTGGCAGGACTGATTTTTGCCGCTATGTTCTTTCTGACTGCGTATATCAAAGGGTATAAGGAATTTCGTATTTCTTTTCCTATAGAGGATGAAAGGGTCAGGAATTGGCAGCGGATGCACAGAATCAGGCGCAGAGTCTCTATTCGTAGGTCAGAGTGCGTTTCCACACCGTTGACTTATGGAATGATCAGGCCTGTGATTCTTTTGCCGAAGAATGTGGAGTGGGATGATGGACAGCTTTTGTATGTGCTGGAGCACGAGTTTGTGCATATCCGGAGATTTGACATGGCAACAAAATTGATCCTGGCGGCAGTTCTTTGCATTCATTGGTTTAATCCGCTGGTCTGGATCATGTACAGCCTGTTTAACCGGGATCTGGAAATCTCCTGCGATGAGGAGGTTATCCGGCATTTTGGAGAAGAAAAGAAGTCCGGTTACGCCCGTACGCTGATTTCCATGGAAGAAAAAAAGGCGGGATTAATACCCCTTTACAACGGATTCAGTAAAAATGCCATAGAAGAGAGGATTAGAGCTGTGATGAAGATTCGAAAGACGTCAGCTATTGCCCTGATGGCAGCTGTGATTTTGGTTTGTATTGTTTTTTTTGGTTTTGCAACAACGGCAAAGGAAAAGATTAACGATCAAAGAGAATATTTAAAAGAGGTGTTTGAGGGATTTTTTTCGGAAAAAGAATGTGACATGCTGACAGCTTTATGGATAGATGATTATGAGGATATGACGGTTTCGGAATATCAGGAAAGGCTTTGGACACTGACCGATACACAGGAATATATAGAATTGATCGAAAGATTTTCACAACAGGCGTGGACTTTTGAAACGGATGAGAAACAAGGGGAAGCATTGGAAGCATATTTTCAGTATTATAATTATGTCTTTGAACCCTTGTACAATGAGAAGTGGACAAAGCAGGAATTTGCGGGTGCTGTTGTGTGGACAGAGGGGAAAGTCTATACCGTGGCGGCACAGGATCATATGCCGCAGCAGGATACGGCAGAAATTGAGTATGTGCTTGCATTATCTATTGAGCAGCCGGACAAACTGACAGCCGGACAATATTATAATACCTACCGGCAGATTGTAGAAGATATGGAAGCTGTTTTGAAGGAAAGAACAGAACCGGAACTGGCGGATCAAAAGCTTATGGAGCAGATTCTGGACAAGGAAGCAAAGCGCATTGAAGATAAGAGAAGTGATGAAAACCTGACCATAATTATCAATTATGGATTCCGGGCGCTTGAAAATGAGAATTTGCTGGAAGATCAAATAAATATAGCAAGAGAGTATCTGGCCTGGTCAGAAGAACAGATTCAGGAACAGAAAGAATTAATAGAACTGTCTATCGAACAGTCCAGGCAGGAGATTGAGAGCTGTCTGGAGATTTATCAAAAGTATGGTCTTACCTGGGAGATTATTCCGACTGTAGACACTCTCTTGAATCTGGATATTGATCTAAAAATGTACTGGAAGGGAAAAGAAGTCCGGGGAATCTGTGATGAAGAACAGGGAAAGTGGATTTCCTATTATGCAGGAAACAGTAAATATTCTTCGGATGCAATTGATTTATATGTAGTATATGAAGCCGGAGTGATAACCGGTTTGCGACAGGCAACCGAGGAGGAAACCCAGACCTGGACACAAATCCGGGAAGAGAATATGCTGGAACAGAGAGAAGACAGGTACCCTCCTGCCGGCAGAGAAGATTATGATTCCTTGTTAGCGCTAATGAAGCCGGACTATGAAAATATGTCAGTTGCGGAATTTAATGATAGATTGTTGGATTGGTGCAATGAGGATCATGACAGGATGGAACGGATCAGCGAGGATGACGCACAGGGAGCCTATATGGTGACGCTTAAGGAGGCGGAAAAATCGTTTATAGAATTGACTTTTGGACTTTCCAGGGAAGAAAATTACAGACTGATCAATAATTTGAGGTCGGGCAATCCCCAAGAAGAACAGGATGTCCGGTATGGAGGGATTAACCGTAGCTTTTATAAAGAATCAGACGATGGGTTGGCGTTTTCTAATCTGCGGTATTACTTTTGTTGGTACATTTCGAATAGAAAAAAGCTTACCGTAGGACAGCGTGATTCCGCTATCCGGGGATTTATGAATGAAGTGGAACAGACCTTTTCGGCTATGGATTTGGACGAAACTCTAGTAATAAAAGAGAACGAGTTAGTTTCCCTTCTTAAGGAAACAGCTAAAAAATACAGTGATGCCACAGGCGGGCTGCTTACGATTGAGATTGAAGAAGATAATGTGTCCATTGATCGATTGGATGAGCGGGAGGTAATGCGGGAGAAGGAGCGTTAACGTTTAGCTGGATTACGGAGATCAATACAAAAGTCCGGATAGAATCAAATTCTACGTCGCCACACTTTCGTTCTATAAAAAGCGTAACAGCACTAAGTTCGAAAAAACCTCACTAAGTGCTGACGCTTTTTAAAGGGCTCCTTAAGAATTTGATTTCTATCCGGGTTAAGTTATTGGCTGACGAAAAGCCCAGCTGGTAGCTGAGCAAATTATCGAATGGACAGTTATTTCCTAATACGCGACTTTATATAATGACTGACGGTTAGTGTATTTAGCCGGTAGTTTAAGTGAGATTAGAGGAACTGAAGTCGTTTCAGCTTTTGCATGGCTTATAGCGATCTTTCGATAGATTTTGGAGAAACGGCTGTCACAAAAATGCTGCTGCCCAGAGACGTTGTCCGAAATACCCTGAACAAATAATTTCGTCTTATAGAAACTATTATTCAGGGTATGAGTTTCGGCTCTGGGCAGCTAATAGGCATTTGTGACGGCCGGGTTCCCAAAATCCCGAAAGGCGCTATCGCCATAGAAAGCTGAAATGACTTCAGTTCCCCTTTCTCATCTAAAAATATAAGTTGTTGTTTTATGAGATATCTTTTATAATTTATTTTACATAGATCGTGTATATAAGGAGGCAGAAAAATGATCCCACAACTTATCTGGCTGGATGATCCGGAGACCTTTCAGGTTAACCGTCTTCCTGCCCATAGTGACCACAGTCACTTTTGTAATGAACAGGAAATGGAAGAAGAAAAGAACTCCCTGATTCAGTCTTTGAATGGAACATGGAAATTTTGCTATTCGGAATGTGCTGGAAAACGTCCTGCCGAATTTTACAGAGAGGATTTTTCCGTCTCTGATTTTGACGAGATGAAAGTTCCCGGTCATATCGAACTGGCAGGATATGACAAGATCCATTACATTAATACCATGTATCCCTGGGAGGGGCATTATTACCGAAGACCGGCATATTCGCTGGAGGGTAAAGCTAAGTGGCAGGGAATGTTCAGTGAAGCTGACTATAATCCTGTAGGTTCGTATGTAAAAGAATTTGATCTGGAAGAGGGACTTTTGGGGAAACGGGTATGCATTCGGTTTGAGGGTGTGGAGCAGGCAATGTATCTGTGGCTTAACGGCAGCTTTGTAGGATATTCGGAAGACAGTTTTACACCTGCGGAATTTGATTTGACACCCTATATCAGAGAAAAAGGAAACCGTCTGGCAGTGGAGGTGCATAAGAGAAGCACGGCGGCGTTTTTGGAGGATCAGGATTTCTTTCGGTTCTTTGGAATTTTCCGCAATGTAACTTTGTATGCAAAACCGCAAATGCACATGGAAGACCTTTGGGTGAAACCGGAGCTTTCTAGTGATGGGCAGGGAAGTATCGAAGTGGAGATGAAGGTCTCCCTGAGAGAGAATAGAAAAGGACGGATAGAGGTGTTGCTTGAAGATCCGGATGGAAATCAGCTTTTGAAAGAAAATAGTTTTGTTTCTGCAGAGCAGGAGGAATCATCCGAAAAAGAGAGTGAGGCAGATTTTACGGAAGTGTCCTGCAAATTGGATAGAAAGGAAATCGGCAGTGTAAAACCATGGGACAATTGGGAACCGTTCTTATACAAGCTTTTGATTAGGCTGTATGATGAAGAGGAAACGTTGGAAGAAATTATTCCTTATAAAATAGGGTTCCGAAGACTTGAGATGATCGATAAGGTGATTTACCTGAACGGAAAACGTCTGATCATAAATGGTGTAAATCGTCATGAGTGGAGTGCACAGAGCGGAAGATGTATCGGGAAGAAAGAAATGGATGAGGATATACAGTGTTTCCACAGAAATAATATTAATGCGGTGAGAACCTGTCATTATCCGAACCAGATCCCTTGGTATGACCTGTGTGATGAGAATGGGATTTACGTAATGGCGGAAACGAATCTGGAGTCCCATGGCTCCTGGCAGAAGATGGGGGTGCCTGAGCCGTCATGGAATGTGCCGGGTTCATTTCCCCAGTGGAAAGAAGCTGTTATAGACAGGGCAAGAAGTAACTTTGAATATTTTAAAAATCATACTTCAATTTTATTCTGGTCCCTTGGAAATGAATCTTATGCAGGGGATAATATAGAGTCCATGAATGCGTATTTCAAAGGGAAAAACGATGGAAGACTGGTTCACTATGAAGGTGTATGTCAGAACAGGACATACGAAGATACAGTTTCCGATGTGGAAAGTCGTATGTATGCACCGCCGGGAGAAATTCGGGAGTACTTGGAGAACAATCCGAAGAAGCCATATCTTCTCTGCGAGTATATGCATGACATGGGAAATTCCCTTGGAGGGATGGATGAATATATCCGGCTGATTGATGAGTATGAGATGTATCAGGGAGGATTTATCTGGGACTTTATTGATCAGGCAATATTTGTAAAGGATTCCGTGACAGGACGGATGGTGTTACGTTACGGAGGAGATTTTGATGACAGACCCTCTGATTATGAATTTTCTGGAAACGGTATTGTATTTGCTGACAGAACCGAGAAACCGGCAATGCAGGAAGTGAGGTATTATTATGGATTGCACAAATAAATTAGTGCCGGAAGGTACAGAAAAGAAGTCTCTGCAGGTGGTATACGGAGATGTGACATTAGGAATTTCCGGGAGAGTAGAAAATAAAGATTTTCGCTATATTTTTTCCTATGCAAGAGGAGGAATGGAATCTCTGGTGATAGATGGAAAGGAATGGTTGTATCGCACACCTACCCCTACCTTTTGGAGGGCTACAACAGATAATGACCGTGGAAACGGATTTCCTTTAAGAAGCGGCATGTGGTTGGCAGCTGATCTGTTTATCCGGTGTATCGGAGGGAAGATTTGTGTAGATGGAAAAGAAATTTCCATGCCAATTGCACCTGAAAATAATAAGTACAGTGAGGAAGAGACAGCGGAGAACCTGGAAATCACCTATATTTATGAAACGGTTACAGTGCCGAAAACACAGGTTGAGGTAGCTTATCAAGTGAGCGGAGAGGGAAGGATCACGGTAACGGTTCACTATCATGGACAACCGGAGCTTCCGGAACTTCCGGTATTCGGGCTTCGCTTTGTTATGCCGACTTGTGCGGACCGCTATGTTTATGAAGGGTTGTCGGGAGAAACATATCCGGACAGGAAGGCAGGCGGAGAAGAAGGAACTTATGAGATTTTAGGGCTTCCCTTACCGTCGTATCTGGTGCCGCAGGACTGTGGCATGCATATGGATACAAAAGGGGTCACGGTGTATCGAAGTAAGGAACTTGATAATACCCGTAAAGAGGAGAAAACGGGAGAACTTCGGTTTGAACTGGATGGGTTGGCTTTTTCCTGTCTCCCTTATACAGCGTGCGAACTGGAAAACGCTACACACATGGAAGAACTGCCCCCGGAAAGAAGGACAGTGCTGTGCGTATACGGTGCAGTCAGAGGAGTAGGCGGAATTGACAGCTGGGGTGCGGATGTGCAGCCGCCATATCATATTGACGGCAGCAAAGATATCCGTTATTCTTTCTGCATTTGTGTAAAATAATCCAAAGGAACATAAGCAGACAGCTTTTCCCGAAGCCCCTGAAAATCAGAGGGACCTGTTTCCAGGATAAACCGATGAAAAGCCATATCGGAAAAATTGCTGCCCCATAGCTTTTGGGCTTCGGATTTTAAATCCAGGAATTCCAGAAATCCTAAATAATATTTTAGGTAGTTTACAGGTTCTTCAACTATGTACTCATAGATGGCAGTGACAGTTTCAGAAGAAGTAATGCCGACTTTTGCTAATATATTTTGAACCTGTGAAATGTCAGCCCCTTCATAGTGAATGGCAATATCCAGCAGCGAGTAGATGCATAGCTGGAGATTTCGATTTAGGCGGCAGGCTTCGTACCATGCCGCCTTGAAAGGCTGATCTTTCACGATGGACTGAGCATAGAAATAGGACAGGTTCTCCACATAGTAAGCCCAGCCCTCCACATAGCTGCCATAATGAAGAATACCTCTTATTGGGGCGATATTGTGGGCATTAAAATAAAGATGGCTGTATACAGTCTGATATAAATGACCGGGATAGCCCTCGTGTGCAAGCGTAGTATATAGGGACAGGGAATCCGGCTGATTTTTTTGATTTATATAGATGATGTTTGTTTCAGGATCATCCATGGGTGGGGTAAGGTAATAAGCAGGACTGGAGTATTCTTCCATAGCGGAGGATACTTTTTTTATAGTGCAAGCAGGATGAAAATTGACTTCAGCTTCAGGAAAAGAGGGAAAATTATTTTCCATACGAGTCTGCAAATCAACCAGCATCTCCTCGGGGGAACTAAAAGGAAGTTCCAGGTTTTCTCCGAAATCAATGGAGGACAGTTCGGGATATTTTTCGAGAAGTGTAAACAGAGCAAGATAATTTTGCTGGAAGTCCTCAAAAAGCATCTGCTTTATTTCGGAGATATCCCGGTTTGTGCCTGTAGAAGAAGCAAGCAGAAAGCGGTAATATTCCTGCCCTTTTGGAAAATAAAAAAGTCCTTTTTCATTTTGCCCGCTGCCGGAAAGCGTAATAAAAGCATCGGCGGTATCTTCGTAGGCAGGAGCCACAACAGTAGTGAGCAGACGGTCATTTTCGGATATCCATTGATCTGCCTGATCCTGGCTGATCAGTCCTTCTGTCAGCAGCACATTCAGGCGTTCTGCAAAGGTAGTATGAAGAAAATGAGTTCCCGATGAAAGAGCCTTAGAATCCATAATGGAGGTACACTGCTTAATAACTTTTGCGGCGGCAGCATCGGACATGAACAGTCCCTGCCCGGCTTTTTCCTGCTCATATTTAACAAGCTGTTCCAGATAAGTGTCTGTCTGATCAAGCAGATGAAGGTAATCCTCCACATCTTTTGCAGAACGAAAGGTATAATCCGCAAGCAGGATAGGTAGGGCTGACTGCATTCCGGAAGAAGTAGAAAGAGGCTCCGCATAATAAGGAAACTCTGTCCCGGAAAGCTGAAGTGTCAGATAGCGGGTCAGCAGACCGTAGGTGTAAGAATCATCTTCATTTAAGTGTTCTGGAGAAATATCTTCAAGCTTATCCAAAAGGGACTGAATGTAGGCAATATTTTCTGCGGAGGACACCTGATAAGAAGGAAGGGAGGCTTTTTCTCTGATGCCGTATTTTTCGGGGTATGCCAAAGTATAATGAAGGCTTAAGGTATCGCCTGAGAGCTCGGAAATAAACAGTTCACCGGATAAGCTTCTGAATTTTCTGGTATCATCCGTAAGAAACCAGACAAAAAGTGTGAGGGTGACGATAAGAGTAAGAACTGTAAAGCAGATCCCCCACTGTTTTCGGGACATTTTCTTTTTGAAGGACAAATCGGTAACCTCACAAAAGTATTTAATTGATTATATGTAGTTCCGAAGAGAAAAAATGCATCCATTCAGGCTTTCAATTTCAGTCAGAAGCTTGAGCAGATGCAAAAATAGCAATAAATGAACAATGATTGACAGGATTATCGTCTAGACGCTGAAATTATGATATGTTAAAATATTTATGGCGTAAAAGCCTTAAAACAAAATACATACATATTCTATGATATGGACACGGGAATGGAGGTAATCATGAAGAATCTGGAACTCAAGAAAATGGCCAACGAAGTGCGTAAAGGCATTGTTACGGCGGTTCACAGTGCAAAGGCAGGGCACCCGGGAGGTTCTTTGTCTGCAGCAGACATTTACACTTATTTGTACTTTGAGGAAATGAATATTGATCCGGAGAAGCCGGATATGGAAGACAGAGACCGATTTGTATTATCGAAAGGTCATACGGCGCCAGGGCTTTATTCTACATTGGCACATAGGGGATTTTTCCCGGTGGAGGATCTTGTGACTTTACGGAAACTGGGTTCTTATCTGCAGGGGCATCCCTGTATGCAGCATATTCCCGGTGTAGATATGTCCAGCGGGTCTTTGGGACAGGGTATTTCCGCAGCAGTGGGAATGGCGCTTTCTGCAAAGATGGATCAAAAGGATTACAGAGTATATACTCTCCTTGGAGATGGCGAAATTGAGGAAGGACAGGTATGGGAAGCTTCCATGTTTGCAGGGCATCGCAAACTGGATAATCTGGTCGTGATTGTTGACAATAACGGTTTGCAGATTGACGGAGCGATTGCCGATGTCTGCTCACCTTATCCCATCGACAAAAAGTTTGAAGCATTTAATTTCCATGTGATTAATGTGGATGCACATGATTTTGATGCAATCCGCGCAGCATTCAAGGAGGCAAGGGAGACCAAGGGAATGCCTACTGCCATTATCGCTCACAGCACAAAGGGGAAAGGTGTTTCCTTTATGGAAAATAATGTGGCATGGCATGGCACGGCGCCCAATGATGAGCAGTATGAGACTGCAATGGCAGATCTTAACAAAATCGGTGAAGAGCTTTTAAAGGAGGAAGCATAATGGCAGAGAACACAGTAAAAAAGATTGCAACCAGAGAAAGCTATGGCAATGCGCTGGTAGAGTTAGGAGCAGAAAATCCCAAGGTTGTGGTTTTGGATGCGGACCTTGCGGCAGCTACTAAGACAGGCGTATTTAAAAAGGCTTATCCCGACAGACATATCGATTGCGGAATCGCAGAATGTAATATGGTGGGTATTGCGGCCGGACTTGCTACTACAGGTAAGATTCCTTTTGTAAGCAGCTTTGCCATGTTTGCGGCAGGGAGAGCTTTTGAGCAGGTAAGAAATTCTGTGGGATATCCACATTTGAATGTTAAGATTGGAGCAACTCACGCCGGAATTACGGTAGGTGAGGACGGAGCTTCTCATCAGTGTAATGAAGATATTGCTTTAATGCGAACAATTCCCGGCATGGTGGTTATGTGCCCGGCGGATGATATTGAGGCAAAAGCAGCCGTTAAGGCGGCAGCAGAGTATGTGGGGCCCGTGTATATGCGGTTTGGACGTGCGGCATGTCCGGTTATTAATGACAGGCCTGATTATAAATTTGAGATTGGCAAGGGAACTGTGGTGAGAGAAGGAACGGACCTTACTATCGTTGCTACCGGAATCTGTGTTGGAAATGCATTGGAAGCAGCCGAGCTGCTTGCGGCGGAAGGAGTCAGCGCAGAGGTTATAAACATCTGCACGATCAAGCCTTTGGACGAGGAATTGATTGTAAGTTCTGCGAAGAAGACCGGAAAAGTGGTTACGGCAGAAGAACATTCCGTAATCGGCGGTCTGGGAAGCGCTGTGTGTGATGCCCTTTGTAAAGCTTATCCGGTTCCGGTGCTTAAGATCGGTATGCAGGATACCTTCGGTGAATCCGGTTCGGCTGCAGCTCTGGTTGAGAAGTATAAGCTGGATGGAAAAGGAATTGCAGAGCAGATCAGAGAATTTTTAAAATAAATTTCAAGGGAGGAGAATGGTTCAAAGGAACCATTCTTCCTTCATGCAGGTGCGGTTTGAATTGTTATGGAAAGGTTGAAGCGATATGTACATTTTAGCCCCTTCTCTTTTGGCAGCAGATTTTACCAGGCTGGGAGAACAAATAAGTGAAACGCAGGCAGCAGGAGCGCAGTATCTGCATATTGATGTGATGGACGGTGTTTTTGTTCCCAGCATATCTTTTGGGATGCCTCTGATTGAATCGATCAGACCGGTCAGCAGTCAGTTTTTTGATGTACATCTGATGATTGTGCATCCCGAAAAGTACATAGAGGAATTTGTCAGGTGTGGTGCAGATGGAATCACATTTCATCTGGAAGCAGCAAAGGATCCTCAGTCCATTATTGATAAAATCCACCAATGTGGTGCTAAAGTGGGAATATCTATTAAACCAGGGACAGCACTTGAAGAAGTATTTCCTTACTTGGAACAGATAGAAATGGTATTGATCATGAGCGTGGAGCCGGGATTTGGAGGACAGGCTTTTATTCCTGGCTCTTATGAGAGAATTCGTCGAATGCGGGAATATATTGATACTCATGGTCTCAATGTTAAAATCGAAGTGGATGGCGGTGTGGGCAAAAAAAATGTCAGAGAGGTCTTAAATGCAGGCGCTGATGTTTTTGTTGCAGGTTCGGGTGTATTCAGAAAAAACAGTATTTCCGATAATATCTCTAAATTCCGTGAGGCATTTGAAGAAGGAAAACAGGAATGAATCCGATGTGTCGATGACCGTCACATATAAAAATAGCAGAAAGAGTGGCAGTATAATTAATGGAAAAGATAGGTAGGAATGAGCCTTGTTGGTGCGGAAGCGGCAGAAAATATAAAACATGTCATATGGCACTTGATGAGAAGATACATCGTTATGAACTTGAAGGGCATATTGTGCCAAAACGATCCATGCTTAAATCTAAGGAGCAGATTGAAGGAATTAAAGAGAGCAGTGTGATAAATATAGCGGTATTGGATGCGGTGGAGAAAATGATCGGTCCGGGAGTGACTACACAGCAGATTGACGACCTAGTGCATGATATGACAGTTCAGATGGGAGGCTTCCCGGCATCCCTTAATTATGAGGGATTTCCCAAAAGTGTGTGTACTTCCATTAATGAGGTAGTCTGCCATGGGATTCCTTCTAATGAAAGGGTTTTGAAAGAAGGAGACATTGTCAATGTGGATGTGTCCACTCTTTATAAAGGATATTTTTCAGATTCATCGAGAATGTTCTGCATTGGCGAAGTGAGCGAAGATAAGAAGAAACTGGTTCAGGTCACAAAAGAGTGTGTAGAAAAGGGACTCACCATGGTAAAACCGTGGAACTTTCTAGGAGACATGGCACAGGTGATCAATGATCATGCGAAGGCAAACGGTTACAGCGTTGTGGTGGATATCGGCGGTCACGGTGTGGGATTGGAATTCCATGAAGAACCTTTTGTAAGCTATGTGACCAAGGCCGGTACGGAGATGTTGATGGTGCCCGGAATGGTATTTACCATAGAGCCTATGGTGAATATGGGAACCTGTGAAATCTACATTGACGACGAGGATGGCTGGACCGTATATACGGAGGATGGGAAGCCATCGGCACAATGGGAGGTTACTGTGGCAGTGACGGAAGATGGATATGAAGTGTTAACATATTAAAAACGTTTAGTTGAGTTTCAATGAGAAATATGAAAACCCGGATAGAACTTAAATTCTACGTCGCCACGCTCGATAAAGCGTTCGCGAATTGGCTCCTTTAGAATTTAAGTTCTATCCGGGTTAAGTTATTGACTGACGGGAAACCAACTAATAGCTCTACTATAATTGCCCAATCCACGGGCTGGCTATTTGCTAAAAAGTGGAACACTCGACATTAGTTGAGTTTCAAGTTGGGTTTTGCGTTATTCGATAACCCAGCTCAGATGAAAATAATTTCTAAAGGAGCCAATTCGCGAACGCTTTATCGAGCGTGGCGACGTAGAAATTATTTTCATCTGAGCGGACATCTCGCATATGCATACCCCAACTAAACGATAGTGATTTCTATTATTGAGGTTATGTGTTATACTAATATAGTAATGTAAATATATCGAGTGAATTTATTTTTCAGATTGGAAGGGGAACGAAATGTATGATGTAATCATTATAGGTGCGGGGGTAAGCGGTTGTGCCATTGCACGGGAATTATCCGCATATGAACTTAGAATAGCCGTCCTTGAGAAAGAGCTGGATATCTGTGAGGGAACCTCCAAGGCAAACAGCGGCATTGTTCATGCGGGATATGATGCGAAGCCGGGAACATTGAAAGCGAAACTAAATGTGGAGGGAAGCCGGAAGATGAAAGCCCTTTCACAGGAACTGGATTTCCCATACAGGCAGAGCGGTTCTTTGGTTCTGTGCTTTGATGAGGCCGAAATTCCAAAGCTTGTAGAGCTTAAAGAAAGAGGTGAAAAGAATGGTGTCCCGGATCTTCGAATTCTGGACAGAGAAGAGCTTATTTCCATAGAGCCTTCTGTGGGGGAAAAGGCTGTAGCTGCGCTTTATGCGCCTACCGGTGCAATTGTATGCCCCTTTGGATTGACCATTGCTCTGGCTGAGAATGCGGCAGAAAACGGAGTGGAATTCCACAGAGGAATTAATGTGTGTGATATACAACACGCAAAACAGGGATATCTGGTGAAAACCGATCAGGGAGAGTTCGAGACCGGGGTTCTGATTAATGCGGCAGGGGTTCATGCAGATGAAATTCACAATATGATAAGTGGGTATAAAATGAAGATTGTTCCCAGAAGAGGTGAGTATCTTCTTTATGACAAGCGGGTAGGCGGTCTGGTGAGTCATACGCTGTTCCAACTTCCTACAGCACTTGGCAAAGGAATTCTGGTCACGCCTACAGTTCACGGAAATCTGCTTACCGGGCCTACGGCTCTTGATATCGAAAATAAAGAAGGGGTAGAGACTTCCGGGGAAGGAATTCGTCAGGTTCAGGAAAAGGCAGCTTTAAGCGTACCGAACATACCGGGAAAGCAGGTGATCACTTCTTTTGCAGGATTGCGTGCGCATATCGTGGAGATACAAGGCAGGAGTGACGTAGAAGATTTCTTAATTGAAGAGGCAGAGGATGCTCCCGGATTCATTGATGTGGCAGGAATTGAATCTCCGGGATTAAGCAGCGCACCAGCAATAGGAGAATATGTGGCAGGGCTGGTAATGAAGATTTTAAAACCGGAGCGAAAGGAACAATTTATCAGTACCCGGAAAGGAATCCCCAATATGGCATTGGCTTCTGATGAGGAGAGACACAAGCTGATTCAGGAAGATCCCAAATATGCAAATGTGATCTGCCGATGTGAGATGGTGACGGAGGGAGAGATTATAAATGCGATCAGAAGGCCTGTCGGTGCAGTTACAACGGACGGAATTAAGAGGCGTACCAGAGCAGGTATGGGGCGATGTCAGGCAGGATTCTGTAATCCCAGGGTAGTAGAAATACTTGCCGGTGAGCTTTCGGTGGATGAAAGTGAGATCAGAAAGTCAGGAGTAGGCTCTTGGTATTTGACCAAATCCGACGGAGAAGAGAAAGGAGAGCTCCATGAATAAAAAAAGGGATCTTGTTATTATCGGGGGAGGCCCGGCAGGAATGGCAGCAGCGCTTGCAGCATATGAAAAAGGTATTCATGATATACTTATTCTTGAGCGTGATAGTGAATTGGGAGGTATCCTAAATCAATGTATTCATACCGGATTTGGGTTACACACTTTTAAAGAGGAGCTGACAGGACCTGAATATGCCGGACGCTATATTGATATGATCAACGAAAAGGGAATTCCCAGTCTGCTGCGAACAATGGTGACAGATATCAAATCCGGAGATCCCTGTGTTGTCACAGCGATGAATAAAGATATGGGACTGTTTCAGATCGAAGCACAGGCAGTTGTACTGGCTATGGGATGCAGGGAACGTTCTAGGGGAGCAATGAATATACCGGGATATCGTCCAGCAGGAATTTATTCTGCTGGAACCGCCCAGCGTTATGTGAACATAGAAGGAAGAATGCCAGGAAAAGAGGTCGTCATTTTAGGGTCCGGAGATATTGGTCTGATTATGGCAAGGCGAATGACCCTTCAAGGTGCGAAGGTAAAATTGGTTGCGGAGATTATGCCTTACTCTGGCGGGCTTCGGAGAAATATTGTACAGTGCCTGGATGACTATCACATTCCTCTGAAATTAAGCCATACTGTTACTTGCATCCACGGAAAAGACAGAGTGGAGGGTGTTACAGTATCTAAGGTGGATGAAGCTTTAAATCCCATACCGGGAAGTGAAGAGTATGTGTCTTGTGATACCATACTTTTGTCCTGCGGACTGATACCTGAAAACGAACTTACACTGGAAGCGGGAGCCAGGATGGATGATGTAACACAGGGGCCGGTGGTAAATGAACACTTAGAGACTACACAGCGAGGAATTTTTGCGTGCGGAAACGTACTCCATGTACATGATCTGGTGGATAATGTTTCGAAGGAGGCAGCAAAGGCAGGAGAATTTGCTGCAGAATATATACACAATAAATACAGCAGCTGGGGTGAGGCAGTTCGTCCCCCGATTCCGGAGAAGACCAAATGTACACTGCCGGAGGACAGAGATATGGAGAGCCAGTTGATTTGTATCGGCTGCCCTATGGGATGTCTGATTACCGCAAAGAAAAAGGAGGATGGCAGTCTGGATATCACGGGGAATACCTGTCCTAAGGGGGAAGCTTATGCCCGCAGTGAAATGACGGCGCCGGTTCGTATGGTTACGTCTTTTGTATATCTCCAGGGTGGAAAGGATAAGGTGGTTCCGGTGAAGACAGCAGGGGAGATTCCGAAAGAGAAGATTGCCGCATGTATGGAGGAGGTCCGTAACACGATAGTGAAGGCTCCGGTGAAAACGGGAGACATACTGATTGCTAATGTGGCCGACACGGGAATTGATGTTATCGCAACCGGAAATGCAGATAAAGGAGTGTAGCATATGAGCAAATATATCATGGCGCTTGATCAGGGAACTACCAGTTCCAGATGTATCCTTTTTAATAAAAAAGGTGAGATTTTAAGTATGGCACAAAAAGAATTTTCCCAGATTTATCCAAAGCCCGGCTGGGTAGAGCACAACCCGATGGAAATCTGGTCTTCCCAGCTTGCCGTTACAACGGAGGCAATGGCTATGCTGGGGGCATCTCCGGAAGATATAGCGGCAATTGGTATCACCAATCAAAGAGAGACAACGATTGTATGGGACAAAAAAACCGGTGAACCGGTTTACCATGCAATTGTATGGCAGTGCCGCAGAACTGCGGAGAAAGTAGATGAATTGGTTAAAGAGGGTTATAGCGATATGATCCGTGCAAAAACAGGACTGATTCCGGATGCCTATTTTAGTGCTACGAAAATTCAGTGGATACTGGATCATGTACCGGAAGCGAGGGAGCGTGCCGAGGCAGGGGAACTGCTTTTTGGAACGGTGGACAGCTGGCTGATCTATAATCTTACCAAGGGGGAGGTTCATGTGACGGATTACACTAATGCCTCCAGGACTATGCTGTTTGATATTCACCGGTTATGCTGGGATGAAGAATTGCTTTCGCTGTTTCATATTCCGGCAGCCATACTCCCAGAGGTAAAGCCCTCCAGCTGTATTTACGGATATACGGAGAGTTCGGTTTTGGGAGGAAAGATTCCAATTGCAGGAATTGCAGGAGATCAGCAGGCAGCGCTTTTTGGTCAGTGTTGCTTTGATAAAGGGCAGGTAAAAAATACATATGGCACCGGTTGTTTCCTTTTAATGAATACAGGAAAAGAAGCGATCACATCTGAAAACGGGCTTCTCACAACTATAGCAGCAAGCTGCGATGATCAGGTAGAGTATGCACTGGAAGGAAGTGTATTTGTGGCAGGTGCGGCAGTACAGTGGCTTCGGGATGGAATGCGGCTGGTACAGAAGGCGTCCCAGACAGAAGAATACGCAAATAAGGTTGAGGATACCGGTGATGTTTATGTGGTGCCTGCTTTTGCGGGAATGGGGGCGCCATACTGGAATCCTTACGCAAGAGGAACCATTGTAGGCATCACCAGAGGATGCCAAAAGGAACATTTTATCCGTGCAACATTGGAATCGATTGCTTATCAGACCTATGATGTATTGAAGGCGATGGAGGAGGATGCGCAGGTATCCATTGCAGGTCTTAAGGTGGATGGAGGTGCCAGCGCTAACGACTTTTTGATGCAGTTCCAGGCAGATATTCTGGGAGCGCGCGTATACAGACCGGAGTGCGTGGAAACTACTGCTCTTGGAGCTGCTTATCTGGCTGGTCTTGCCAGCGGATACTTTAAGGATAAGGAAGAAATCCGGGAAAACTGGCAGCTTGGGAAAGAATTTGTTCATGAGATGAGTGAAAGCGAACGCGGACGTCTTTTGAAGGGCTGGAAAAAGGCAGTAAAATGTGCGCTGCTCTGGACAGAAGAGTAAAGTGAGGAAAAGAGAATGAGAGAAATTCAACAAGGAAAAGTAATATATTCCGTAGGTCAGAAGTTGGATTCTTTTTATCTGATTCGGAAGGGAACAGTCACAGCAACCTATCAGGGAGGAAAATATCTGCTTCAGAGCGGTGATGTGATCGGCTTATGTGAAATCGGAAACGGAATTTCCGGTGTGGAATATCGAGCAGGGGCCGGGCTGGAGGTGTTGGTGTATCCGTATGGAGCGGCGCAGATGAAACATCTTTTTGAAAACAGCCGTGATGCGGTGCGGTATTTTACTTCTTCTTTTTTTGGACAGTTTAATGAAATTCTAGCCCGTTACAGAGTTCTTAAAGAAGAGAGCATGGCTTTGTATGAATATTTGAAAAATATTCATCAAAGGTATCTTTCTTTATGCGGGAAATACAATGTTTCACCGGAGAAGGTGACCGGATATGATGATTTGATCCAGCCGTCCGCAAAGGAAGAAGTTCCCATGTGGATTAATGGGTATTACTCGACACTGGAGCAGATGATTGCTGTATGGGATTATAATAAGACAGACTATGATTTTATATACGGATTTATGCTTAAGTCTGCTTCGGACATACGAACCATTCTGACACTTTCTCAGAAGCTGCAACGGTATAAGGCAGATACCTGCAAATACCTGATGAACGAGGATGGTCTGGATTTGGTGGATCTGATGTTTAATCTCTATGAAAAAATTATGTATAGCGGCGGCGATTCAGAGGATATCCTGATTGTCAGAGGCAGCATGGATGGTATGATTCAGCAGCTCTATAAGCATGGCTATGATATTCGGGAAAGAAAGCAACAGCTTGTGGAGGGGATCAGTGCTGTTGAAGAGGATGCGAAATCGCCGAATCCAAAGCGGATACAGAAACAAGCATTATCTGCCGAAAAGCAGCAGGAAGAAGTGCTTGTAAAGGAAAATGTATCAATGGCGGAACAATCCATACAGGTGCCAGAACCGTCAGCGTCAGTACAGACAATGGAGCCGACAGTAGGGCAGACTACACAGATGTCGGATCAGTCAGCAGAGCAGTCAGTACAGACGCCGGATCAGTCAGCAGAGCAGACACGGGGAGTAGAGGAGCCCGCACAGACGACAGAGCCATTGGCAGAGAGCCTTCCAAAAGAATTGGAAAATTCCATTGGGGTGATTCTCGATTTTGCCGGCTGTGAAAAGGAGCTTGCAGATTCCTTTAAGGCACATATTGAGAAATACAAAAAGATGCCTAATAAGAATGGTACGGAGGATGACATACGAATTCTGCGGCAGGAGATTACGAAAGAATTTAATAAGATCTACTGCGAGGCCTTCATTAACAGTATCGAAAAGGAACTACCAATGGCAGTGAAACTGTTTTTCACTTTCGGTTACGTGGATGAGGAGCTTGCCGGAGAGAAGAATGCGGTTTATTTATATCATCTGGTGGATCGTCTGCCCATAGATCCGGAGCAGGGAGTTTATTCTGCTTATGAATGGTTGAAGGCTGTTTATGAGGAGAAAAAGGAGCCTTGCCGAAATGAGTTTGATACGGATTATGTTGCTTATCTCTATGAACAAAAACGAATGGGAAATATTACGGCGGAAGAGCAAAAGGAGCTGATGACTGACAGGGTTGCGAAAGTTCGTTTTGAGTTGGAAAATATGTTTCCAGTGGTTAACAAAGTGACCTTCGGAAGACTTAGTACGTTTTGCCCGGTATTCAGTGAACACAATATTATGAAGCCTATGGATTCCATGCTGGTAACAACGGAAAAAATCATGGAAATCATAAATGGAATCCGGGGTAAGGATTATGGAGCTTATTACCGTGAAACGATGTATACCAATCCACAACAGGGAATTCCGAAAGAGGTGATTCATGTTGAGATTCTTCCCGACTTCATTTTAATGCCTAATGCCGGCGTCAGAGGGGTTATGTGGCAGGAAATAGAGGGTAAGAAAAGAACTACTCCTGCAAGGATGATGATTTCCATTTTCCAAATGGAGGATTTGGAATCTATTTTGATCCGCCTCACCGGCGAATTCCGTTGGGAGATGTGCAAGCGCGTACAGGGTGCAAGGTGGAATGATCTGTCCGAGAAATCCCTGACCAGTGAATATTTTGATTATATACAGTTTTATCGGAAAAATCCGGATCTTTCCACAGAGACAAAGGAGAAGATTAAGACGGATCTGGGACGTACAAAGAACAGCTTTAAAGAAATGTTTTTAAGGGACTATTCCCTTTGGGTTATGTTTGAGAGCAATAGTTCCCCCAGATTAAACAAAGTGGCAAGAACTATTTTCTTTACCTATTGTACCTTCAGGGCACCGGTGCGTCAGAAACTGCGGGCAAATCCTCTTTATCAGGAGCTTGCGGACCGATGTGAAATCAAGATGAAGCAAAAACGCCATAAGATTGAAAACATTTGTCAGAAGCTTCGCAGTCAGGGAAAAGAAATTCCTGAGGAGATCCAAAAAGAAATGGAATATATGAATATGTGATCGAGGTTGAGATGGAAGAGAAAGGGAAAAAGTATACGGCTGTCCGCAAGCTGACAGATAATCGGTTTTTAAATTTATATGAGATGGATGCGCTTACTGATAAAGGGAGAGAGTTCCATTACTATTTTGCTTCCAGAAATAAAGAAAAGGAACTCCCTCTGCTGACTGGTAAAATTCCATCCAATGGAATTGTTATTTATCCGGTGTGGAAAAAAGAGCCTGATAAGCTGGTAATGATCCGGCAATACCGCTACCCTCTTGATGCGTGGATCTACGAACTCCCGGCAGGATTGATCGATGAAGGAGAAAGCCCAAAGGAAGCAGCTGTTCGTGAGATGAAGGAGGAAACGGGGCTGGACTTCATACCTTACGAGAGTGGAGCTTCGGAATTTCAAAAGCCCTTCTTTTTGGGAGCAGGGATGACGGATGAGACCAGCACCTCCGTGTTTGGATATGCGGACGGGAAATTATCGGATCGATTTATGGAGGATACGGAAAGTATTGAGGTTCTTTTGGTGGACAGAGAAGAAGCATTACGGGTACTTCGGGAAGAACGTCTTTCTCTCAGAGCGGGATTTTTATTGATGGAATTTGTTAAAATGAGCAGAGAAGATCCATTTGCATTTTTACATTTAAAGAAATAGACAAAAATTTTCAGGAAATTTTGTGAATTATTAAGCCTTCGGTTTTTATGTAATTTATTGACTTTAAATTAAATTAATTTATAATTTAATTAGTTATTTTTTACCTAAATTACATTAAAATTCGGAGGTTTTTTATGGCAATCCAATATTATCAGAATTTATCCGACGATGTGAAAGGAATCTTTAAGCTGGATACTCCAAATACCAGTTATGTAATTGGTGTTGTGGATGAGGAAAAATTTCTCGGTCATATCTATTATGGACAGAGATTGAATGATTATCATCTTGCACATGTGCTGCGAATTCAGGAAGGTCCATTTGTTCCGTCCAAAAATAATCGTGACAGAGTTTCATTTTTGGATAGCTTTCCGATGGAATATCCGGCCGGAGGGCTTGGCGATTACCGGGAAAGCTGTATCGGAATCGAAACCAAAGGCGGAAATATGGGTCTTGCACTCAATTATGTATCACATAAAATAATACCCGGAAAGCCGGAATTATGTGGGCTCCCGTCTTCTTTTGGAAAGGAAGATGCCTGCAATAGTCTGGAGATTCTCTGTGAAGATCCTCATACAGGATTTCGGGCAGCACTTCTTTATACGGTTTTTGAGGATGTGGATATGATCACCAGAAGCGTGAGGCTGATTAACGACGGTAAAGAAGAACTCTTTGTTACAAAGGTCTTTTCTTCCTGTTTGGATATGGATAACCATGATTTTGAAGCAATTTCGCTTCACGGATCATGGGCAAGGGAGCGTCATATTCAAAAGGTTCCGGTAAGCCACGGAAAACTCAGTATAGAATCCATCCGGGGAGAGTCAAGCCATCAAGATCATCCGTTTATGGCACTGGCATCGAAGGGAACCGACCAGGAGCACGGAGAAGTTTATGCCATGCATTTTGTATATTCCGGAAACTTTAAAGTTTCCGCACAAAGCGATCAGTTTGACCAGATCCGTATGGTTATGGGTATTCATCCGGAAGGTTTTAAATGGAAGCTTATGCCGGGAGAAGAGTTTCAAGCGCCCGAGGTGGTAATGACCTATTCGTCAGAGGGGCTTGGAAGGATGACACGTTCTTTCCATGATTTTTACAGGAATCATTTGATCCGGGGAGAATATAAGGATAAAAAACGTCCGATCCTGATCAACAACTGGGAAGCAACTTATTTTGAATTTGATACGGACAAGCTGATTGCTATTGCGAAACAGGCATCGGAACTTGGAATTGAAATGCTGGTTATGGATGACGGTTGGTTTGGGAATCGTTGTGACGATAACCGGGCGTTGGGCGACTGGACAGTTAATGAGGAAAAGCTCCGGGGCGGACTAAAATATCTCGTGGATGAGGTCAATAAGCTGGGAATGAAATTTGGTATCTGGTTTGAGCCGGAGATGATCTCTCCTGATTCTGACCTTTGCAGAGCGCATCCGGACTGGGCAATTGCAATTCCAGGAAAAGAAGGAAGCCTTTGCAGGAATCAGTATGTGCTGGATCTAACACGCAGGGAGGTTCTGGATCACACTTATGAGAGTGTTGCAAAGATTCTCAGAAGCGCCAATATTGAATATGTAAAATGGGATATGAACCGGCAGCTTTCTGATATCGGATCTGCATTCCTTCCTCCGGAGCAGATGGGGGAGCTTTATCACAGATACGTGCTTGCTGTGTATGAACTGCAAAGAAGAATGATGGAAGAATTTCCGTATCTTCTTTTGGAGAATTGTTCCGGAGGCGGGGCAAGATTTGATCCGGGTATGCTGTATTACAGCCCTCAGATCTGGTGCTCGGATGATACGGATGCCATTGAGAGACTGATCATACAGGAAGGAACGGCAATGATCTATCCGTTATCGACTATAGGTGCTCATGTTTCGGATTGTCCCAATCATACGGTGGGAAGGACAACTCCTTTTAAGACAAGAGGCCATGTGGCACTTGCAGGGACGTTCGGCTATGAACTGGATGTGACTAAGATTCCGGAAGAAGATCGGGAAATGATTCCCGAACAGGTGGCAATGTATCATAAATACAATGACCTGGTGAGGGAAGGAGATTATTACCGACTTGCCTCTTATCATGAGAATCATTTTTATGACTGTTATGGTGTGGTAAGTAAAGATCAAAAGGAAGCGCTTTATACCTTTGTACAGGTTTTGAACAGACCCAACCACCACAGCAGAAGGATTTATTTTAAGGGGCTTGACCCTGATAAGCGCTACCGGATTGAAGGGGAAGAGGAAGTGTATTCCGGTGATGTACTGATGAAGGCCGGTTACCTGATCCGAAATATGTGGGGAGATTATAAGAGCCGTCTGATCCATCTGATGGAGGCATAACGGAATGGAGTAAGAATATGGATTTTATTAAAGAATGGATCAAAATTGAAGAGAATGGGGTATATCTAGTCTTTGGTGTGACTGAGGAAGACCAGCTCAAATTGCTGCATTTTTCCTCCATGTCTTATGAAGGGCAGGAGGAGAGCCGTCTGTTTCTTGAGGAAGGATTTCAACTGGTACAGGTCAGCTTTTCCGGATATAATCGGCCTTATGAAAAACATGGAAATAAGCATATCGTAACCGCTCCCGGATATCTTCTTAAGTATGTAGGCATGGAAGATACGAGGAATGAAGTGGGAAGGCTTTTGGTTATCACCCAAAAGGATGAACTTACCGGTGCACTTGTTAAATCTTTTCTGCAATTTTATGCCGGGACTTCTGTAATCCGGATGTACAACGAAGTTACCAATACCGGTGCTGAAGATCAGACTCTGGAATATCTCTCTTCGTTTTATTATCTGGGGATTGAGAAGGAAGGTGAAGGAAATTCGGATGACAAGATGAAAATCACCATTGCTCATCACGGTTGGCAGAAGGAGATGAGCTTTCATACCTATAAATTTTCAGAACTGGGTATGGCACAGACACAGCCTACAGTAACCCAGAGGACTTCCAAGACCATAGAATTTACCAATACGGGAAACTGGTCAACAAAGGAATATCTGCCTATGGGATATCTGGAAAATACTGCGGCGGATACTTCGTTGTTTTGGCAGATTGAGCATAACGGTTCCTGGCATGCCGAGATCGGTGACGAAAACAATCATTTTTATCTGGCATTAAGCGGTCCTACCGAGGTACAGTCTCATTGGTTTAAGGTTTTAAAGCCGGGAGAGAGCTTTACTTCCGTTCCGGTGGCAGTGGGAGTATCTCAGGCGGATTTTGGCAGGGCTATGGGGCAGCTTACAACTTATCGGAGAAAGATAAGACGTCGAAACGAAGATAATGAAAAGCTTCCGGTAATTTTTAACGACTATATGAACTGTCTGTTTGGTGATCCTACTACAGAAAAGGAGATTCCTCTCATTGATGCGGCAGCGCAGATGGGATGCGAATATTATGTAATCGATGCGGGCTGGTATGCACCGGGACAGTGGTGGGACAGTGTTGGACAATGGCAGGAATGCAGGGAACGCTTTCCGGGTGGAATCCGGGAGGTAACAGATTATATCCGGTCAAAAGGAATGGTTCCCGGTCTGTGGTTGGAACTGGAGGTTATGGGGATTAACTGTGAAAAAGCTCAGAAAGCTCCGGATGACTGGTTCTTTGTCCGCCATGGGAAACGGGTTTATGACCGCAGCAGATACCAGTTGGATTTTCGGAATCCCCAGGTGATTGCACATGCAGATGAAGTGATCGACCGTGTAGTAAAAGAATACGGTGCAGGCTATATCAAGATGGACTATAACATTGAGCCGGGGATCGGTACAGAGCTTTATGCGGACAGCGTAGGTCAGGGAATGCTAGAGCACGAAAGAGCTTATCTGAAATGGTTGGATAGCGTTTTTGAAAGGTATCCTGATCTGGTAATTGAAAATTGTTCCAGCGGAGGACTTCGGACCGATTATGCCATGCTTTCCAGATACAGTATTCAGTCTACCTCCGATCAGGAAGATTATCGGAATTATGCTACGATTTCTGCCAATGCGGCAGCAGGAATTACACCGGAACAGGCAGCAGTGTGGTCTTATCCGCAAAGAGACGGTGATGAGGAAGAAACCATTTATAATATGGTAAATACTCTTTTGCTTCGTATTCACCAGAGCGGGCATCTGGCGGAGCTTTCCGATGGGAGAAAGCAGTTGGTAAAAGAAGGGATTGATTACTATAAAGGGATTCGGGGAGATATAAAAGCAGCACTTCCCGTCTGGCCCATAGGATATGCCGACAATCTGGATACATGGTTGGTATTTGCCCTGAAAACAAAAGATAAAGCATATATGGCGGTCTGGAGACGAGGCGGAGAAGAGGAGAAAGAGATTTCTCTGAACAACATCTTTGAGGGTCAGGAACCGGCAGAAGTTTTGCTGGCGTATCCGAAAGAAAGCATGAAGCAGAACTGCATTTGGGAATATAGAAGGAATGAAAGAATTCTTAAGATAAATTGTAAACAATCTGTGATGGCAAGGTTGTTTGAGATTGTGAGGTAGAGATGGCAAAGTCAGTCAAGCTGGCAGATATCGCAGCGATTTTAAATGTTAGTACGGTAACGGTATCAAAAGCATTGTCCGATCAAAAAGGTGTCAGTGAGCAGATGCGTGAAAAGATCAAAAAGTTGGCACAGGAGATGGGATATAAGCCGCCTTCTACGGTGAAACAGGGCAAAAATAAAAGGAGCTACAACGTAGGTGTTTTAATTTCAGAGCGGCATTTTAATCATTATGAATCCTACTATCTGCAAGTATATCAAATGGTAGCAACCAAGGCGGTTGATAAAGAGTGCTTCACCATGCTCGAGATCATAAATATGAAGGACGAGCATGAGATGAAGATGCCCAAGCTCCTGCAGGAGGATAAGGTAGACGGACTTATTATTATAGGGCTGCTGAAAGAGGATTATTTATCCAGATTAGAGCAGTTTATCAAGGTGCCGTTTGTGTGTCTGGATTTCTATGATAAAGAGAATGACTGTGATGCTGTAATTTCTGATAGCTTTTACGGTATGTATAAATTGACGAATTATTTGTTTAGACAGGGTCATCGCAAAATTGCTTATGTTGGTACACTTCTTTATACGGACAGTATTACGGACAGGTACTTTGGGTATTGTAAGTCGCTTTTGGAACACGGCCAAAGGGTGAGAGAGGATTGGGTGATTCCGGATCGAAGTATGGAAACTGGAGATGTACGCAGTGGAGATGCACTTGTGCTTCCCTCGGAAATGCCGACAGCATTTGTCTGTAACTGTGATCTTACGGCAGGGGTTCTTGTAGAGAAACTGAAAAAAGCGGGATACCGTGTACCGGAGGATGTGTCGGTGGTGGGGTTTGATAATTATCTTTATCCCAGTATATGCAGTCTTGGCATCACTACTTATGAAATTGATATTAAGGAAATGGCAAGGAAGACGATTAACAAATTGTTGAAAAAAATGTCCGGCGAAAATTACAAATCGGGAATTCATATTGTGGATGGGCATATGGTTCTAAAGGAGAGCGTAAAGAGATTAGAGGAATAATATATGAAAACGAAAACAGCGGATGGCTAAAAGGTCATCCGCTGTTTGTATTCCAGAGGTGTACTGCCAGTGTATTTTCGAAACAATGTAATAAAATGGTTGGTATTGTCGATACCTACCATGCTTCCTACTTCGTGAATACGATGATCTGTAGTGAGAAGCAGATGCTTGGCAACGTCAATGCGGCGCTTGTTCAGGTATTGCAGAGGAGAAATGTCATAGGAAGCGCTGAACTCTCTACATAGACGGTATTTGCTGACACCAAAACGTTTTTCGAGATCATCCAAAGTGTAAAGCTCCTGAAAATTATGCTCAAAAAGCATACGCATTTCTTCAATATAAGAAGGAATGTGATTGGATGAATCTGCAGTACTCAATAAAGAAGCCATACAATTGGCAGTTAAATGCCCAAGCAGATCAGAAATAATCAGTTTTTGAGGCAGGCGATTTCCTGGATACAGCGAAAAAAGCCGTTCCATATTCATAAAAAAATCAGAATAGGGTGAGGTGTGAATAATGGAAAGATGTTCTTTTGGAAAAAGCCGGCGATAATAAGCAAGAGGACTTCCTGAAGCAAAAGCAACCCTGTAATTCCAAGGCTCTATAGCGATGTCTATACGGAAACGCTGATGGCAGTCCAAAAGAAGAAAGGAATTTGCATCCAGTGAATAGACCTGACTGTCAAGGAGAAGTTTCCCACACCCCTCTTCCGTATATAAATAAAGAAAACAATCCAGTGAGTAGATATCAAAGGACCAAGGGGACGATGCCTGTATTTTTCCGCAGGAAAGAAGGGAGAGAAGAGGAAAAGAATCTTCTTTTTCTTCAGGATAAAGCAGCCCCAGGAATGATTCAGGATTTTCTCCCGCAGACAGCTTGGGGGTAGAGACAAAGGAATCAAGAAAAACAGACTTAAAATTCATTGTTAAAATATCCTTTCTTTATTCTGCGGCAAATATACAATGTAATTATAGTATAAAATCAGAAAAATGTTAAGTTCATAAATTACTTAAAAATAAATTAAATTGAGTTATTAGAGATTTTTAAATAAGTATAGAGGAAATTTTAGTGTGCAAAATGTCTAATTTTGTATGGTTCAAATTGTGAAAATAGAAGAAATAATTATGAATAACAATAATGA
>CAMWJC010000042.1 GCA_947174495.1 uncultured Lachnospiraceae bacterium
AAAGATCTTGAAGACTTTCAAATAAAATTATTTTCTTGTTTATACAATTTGTTTAAAAATGATAAAGCCGAAACTTATTGGATAAAAAACACTGATTTGAAAAAGATGCCTAAATTTATTTTTTCAAAAAGTAGCACAAATACAGAGGAAGAATTAGATAAATACTTTTCTGAAATAAAAGATATACTGGGTATAAATAATGCTAAGTTAGACGAGGCCAATATTCTGGGATTGATGGCAATGAATTTGGCAGAAATTCGCCAATTTTATGTTTTAGCCAAAAATCAGGCCGTTAATTCTTATACATTTGCAAAAAGGACAAGTATTGTTGGAATCATATTTGTTATTCTTTCAATAGCTACTACTTCTTCTAATGCAGATGTTGCTTTTGTTACAGGTATTAGCGGTGCTATCATAGAAATATTAGCTGCCACTTCGTTATATATTTATAGGAAATCTCAAGTGCAGTTGAATTACTATTATTCTTCTTTACATAATAATGAAAGATTTTTATCTTTAATAAATATTTCATCAAAAACGAAAAATAAGGATGATTTATATGCTGACATTATTCACAGTGAACTTGAAAATCTAAAGATGTATGGAAATAAAGATAAAATCGATTGAATATAAAGCAATATAATTATACGATTATTAAGTGTATATTCCTTATATAGAGTGGGTGCTTAAAACGTCCAAATGGAAACATGCCCCATCCCCCCGGTAGACTATGACTATATGTATAAATATTATAATTACTTTTTGTGAAAATAATTATTGGAGATGCTAATAGAATGAAAAAGCGAGTAATCGGATTGCGTTTTATTCCAGATGAGCAATTTGAAGAAATGTTTGAAGGTCTGCAAAGATTAATAAGTATAAGTTATGACGGCGTTTTCTTTTTAGATGTATCGAAAGAAGCAACTAAAAAAATGAAATATCATGCTTGCCTGGGTTCTAATAAGTTAAATGGATGGATTATCCCAAAAGATAGAGTAGATGATTTTGAACATTTATTTTATCAGAATATAGATCTTGCGGATTGGAATGCATATAAAACAGCAGTATGGGCATGGAATGATACTGAAGGATATCATGAGTGGCTCTATTCATTTGAAGGGGCAATTTTTGAAGAAACAGTAATTGAATGAACATTATATTTATTATAATTTTTTAGATTTTGATGATGATCAGTTCGGTAGGTTCCAATATTAAGTTGTTGTGTAAGTAGAATAGCTGTGGGCTTTTCCGGAATGAAGTGATTGAAACAGAATGTAAACTGTGTCAAGAAACAATTCATTATCTGTCATGCGGTCGCCAGCCAATTCACTATAGGGTTGGCAAAACGTATATTCTAGTGACTTTTGAATGGCATGGCTGAACTGATACGTATTTGTAGTTGCAGAGTTGATTAATTGGTACTAAGATATAGAAAATAATAAATCATGTGACAAGCCATGCCCGTCATACACTGTAGAAACAGTAATGACGGGTGTTTTATGGTAAAAGAATACATAGACAAATTGCAGCATGGGTCAGGCAATAAAAGTAGCAGCAGAAGAAATAGAAAGAAATCTCGAAGGCCTGAACAACCTCTTTGGAAAAAGATGTTTCCGGGGCGGGAAAAAGGACAGAGCCGGGAGGAGTATATGCGTCAGAATCTGATGCTTTCCGTTAAATATGGTGCTCTGGTACTTGCAGCTCTTGCAGTGGTCAGGGGCGGTTATACGGTGATCAGTGAAAATGTAACTACATCAAGCAGTGTGAACGGAAGAGAACTCCCCATTTACTGCGTGGAGACAGACGAAAAGAAAATTGCTCTTTCCTTTGATGCGGCATGGGGGAATGAAGATACTGCGAAGATTCTGGAGATATTGGCAAAGCAGGATGTAAAGGTGACCTTTTTTATGACAGGCGGCTGGGTGGAAAGTTATCCGGATGATGTGAAGGCCATTCTGGCAGCAGGGCATGATCTTGGAAATCACAGTGAAAACCATAAGAATATGAGCCAGCTGTCAAACGATGAAAAAAAGGAAGAACTGATGAAGGTTCACGAAAAGGTGCGGGAATTGACCGGTTATGAGATGTTCCTTTTTAGGCCGCCTTATGGGGATTATGATAATGCAGTGATCAACACAGCAAAGGACTGTGGGTACTACACCATTCAGTGGGATGTGGATTCTTTGGACTGGAAGGACTACGGAGTGGATTCCATTATTAAGACGGTGACGGAACATAAGCACCTTGGAAATGGATCGATCATTCTTTGCCATAATGGAGCAAAGTACACGGCCCAGGCGCTGGATATGCTGATTGCCAAGCTGAAAAATGAGGGCTACACCTTTGTGCCGATCTCGGAATTGATTTATAAAGACAAATACCATATGAACCACGAAGGACGCCAGATTAAAAATTAGCAGGGATACTTGTATTGGTCAAGGATTCACCCGGATAAAATAAGTTCTTTGGCGCCTATTCTTTTGAGAAACAGCTATTTAAGAAAGCTTATTTTATCCGGGTTAATTATGATCCGTCAAATTACCCCAAAAGAATTTTTACTGCTTTTTCAACATCCTGGGCAGTCAATCCTACTGTTTGGTCAGGTTTCACTTGGTGCTGTTCTACCTGAATATTATGCAAATCAAGATCATCAAGAACTACCCATTTAGTAACATCATTATGTGATTTTAACCATAAAAGAATTTCATCGGCTTTTACCAGACTAAATTTTTTTGTTTTTCTGATTTCTTCTGTGGTCAGGTCCGGTGTTAATCCATCTATGCGCAGGTCTTCTTTTTCTAATAATTGAATCAATTTCTTTGCCTCTATACGAAGCGGCTTTAATTCAGAATCAAACCAAGTACGCCAGCCGGAGTGAAGAATTATTTTTGAGTTTGTCTTTTTTACCAAACATGCTAATAGCTTAATTTTTTCTTCATCAATTAACGTACCATCACTGATTTCTCTTTGATGGCTATCATTCCAGAAATTAGAATTGAGCACACCGTCTATATCCAAAAATATAACCTTCACCATCTTCACTCTCCTCTGAAAATTTCAGGTTTTTGTGCAATGGAAGTAACCGGATTTGATACTTCAACCAATCAATTTAGCATTGCGAAAATCAGATGCTTTGAGCTCGTAATCAATCGAAGTCTGTGGTTCTCCCAGCTGATTTATCCATGAATTTTCTTTTACCGCAATTTTTTTGAATCCTAACAATTCATAGACATGCTGCGCTCTTGTATTCTTTAGATTGGTATCTAAAAAAATAAGTTCATAACCCATAGTAAACAGTTCTTCGATAAGCATACTTAATATTACTCGTCCCAGGCCTTTCTCTTGAAAATCTGAATTACAGATTTTGATTCCGATCTCGACCTTTTTGCTTTCGTAAACATAGAAGCTCATTTCACCGATCGGTATTCCTCTATATTCAATAATAAGCCGCCTTTTGGTATCATCACTATCATTAGCAATTTGTTCTTTAATCTTTTCAGCTGTTGTTCCAAGTCCATTAGGAAAACCTGCATGTGCCATAACACTACCATCATTCCACCAGGCTGCAAGCTGTTCACAATCCTTTTCCTCTGCATTTCTAACACATAAGTCATTATAAATGATTCTCATTTTATTTACCCCGAAATCTTACTATCTTTACTTTCCCGATTCTTCCTCAAATTACGATTTCCCAGCCAGACAAGCCGGGATTTACGTTTCAATCCAAATATAGTGCTTTTCAGCCGTGATTTTTTCTATTTTTCCACCATTTGCCAATGCAACATGAATAGACGGCTCATTATAATTCCGGATAGTAAGCAGCAATTTATCTATTCCAATTTCTTTGCTTTTACCAATTAAGAATAATAAGAGCTTTTTGCCCAAACCTCTATTTCTTGCCGAAGGACGAATGGTATATCCTACATTTCCACCGTCTTCCAGCAAGGCTTCTGTTAAAAAATGGCGTACTTTACCAAAACCTACAGGGCTGTTATCCTCAAAAAGCCAAAATGTTGTTTGTGGAACTCTCCAGCCATCTGCAATACCTACCTGCTCAGAACTCTCAACTGACTTCTTCAGCCATTCCTTGTACTCGTCAAAGGTTATGCCTTTCACTGAATTGATGAATCCATTTTCATCTGCAGGTAATTCTTGAAGCATTTCGTAGATGTCACGTCCATCATCTATGCTGAGCTTTCTGATTTCTAAACACATAACAACACCTCCCAATTCTGATTTGTGGTTATAATTATAATTTACTTTTAGCAAAGACACAACGCCAAAGTGAGAATATGAAAATATATCCCTTATAGGCGTATTTTGCAACAAATCCAAATAATAGCATATGTTATCTAAATGAAAACCTGAGAGCTAAACTATAAGGATGGTTTTGATTATTTACTATTTGATAAATTAAGAAGAAAGACTAGGGGATATAAGCATAATTATCGTGGAAAATAAATAATTAAATAAAGATAAGAAGATGAAGAAAGCTGTATTTAAAAGGAAATATGGGCATTTTGTTTTGCAAAATCAAAAGGTTAAAACATGATTTGATAAATCGCTGGAAGCAAACAAAATATTAAATGGAATACGTTATTCTAAAAAACAATAATTGAAAGATATATTTTAGCCTATGAAAGGCGTAAAAATTTAAATCAGACAAGCAAATGGATCTTATGAGTATTTGAACTTTCTGTTTGAATATCAGCATTGATTTTCTCCGTAGTGCTGACGTTTCCTCCTCCATATCAACCCCAAAAGCAAATGGATTATTCCACCGCATATAGCGATCAGAAAGCCATTTTTCTGTAGTATTTCGCCAATTCCCATATAAATAGCATATTGTATTTGTAATTCTAACGGTGGATCTTGATATGGGATTCCTGCTTTTATCATGGAGTAATATAAACCTATAACATAAAGAATGATTCCGGCTAAGATAAAAGATCTGATTGCCAAACGAAGATGGTGTTTTGTTTTTTCTTTCATGTTCTTCTCCTGTAACTTTTCAGATTTGGACTTGTACACTTGTACCGCTTATATAATACCATAACATATCTTTTCAGCGTAAAAACTAAGTAAGGCTGTCACAAAATAGCTGCTATGCAGGAAGTAGTGTTGAAGAACATAGGTATTGCCCACAGCTTGCATATAAACAGTATTTTTCGACAGCCTTCACCGGATTCATCAGACGAACAGGTAGTGATGAATGTAATTTTATAAATTGTGCGCTCTGTTATAAGCGTTACAAATCTTATTCGTATTTTTAATCAAAATATTCATTGCAATAAATGGCCCGATTCCACATATAAGTACCCCAAAAATCTGCCATAATAATACAGTTGTACCATTTTCCTGAAATGAAAGACCATAGCGCCCGGCGTTAGAAGCTAAACGATTTCCTAATTTGTAATACCAAATCCATGCATAAATACCACAAGTGGCAAATGATAGGAGGATAAAAGCAATTAATCCGGCGGTTTCCTCTCCATCACCATCGCAGGCAGTGTTTACATCATCAGCCAGTTTGTAAATAAAATAATAGCTGTAGATACCGCATGTAATCAGAGTAAGCACAATATAAGACAGCAGGCCCCTGTCATCTTTAAGTTTCGCACCAGCATAGGGCGGTACTTGCTGCCCGCCGCTGAAAGACTGATGCACTTCATCTATCGAGCTTTTTAATTCCTGCTCTGTAGCATGAAATACATTATTGGCAGCGCTTGCAACTCTGCTTCCTAAAGAAAGATTTTCTCCGCAGTTAGGGCAGAACTTTGTGTTATCAGGGATCTCTTTTCCGCAATTACTACAAAACATAGTCTTCTCCTCTAAAGTATAAATGTTTGCACGATTTTTGATAGAATATTGTTTTCTGGATGGAAAACAACAATGTCGCTGTTTGACCAGATAAGTCTAACGAAATAAATTATAACAAAAGTGATAATGGCTGTAAACATAAAAAATTTATAATTGTTTATAATTTTTTTATTTTTTAGGTGCCAAAAAATTAGAACCAGGGGAGGAAGCCAAAAGGCAGGGTGATAGTAAAAGGCGCTTTTAAAATCAAGATGTAATACAGACAGCCAGGCTCTGGTCATCCCACAGCCCATACAGGAAATACCAGTAACGAATTTAATTGGACAGCCTATTCCAAGAATAGCAAATATTCCATATACGATTATAATGGCGGCGATTGCCGACAATGCATTTAAAGCCTCTTTATTCTTTTTTGATTTCATAGCTGTTATCTCGTTTGTAAAATATACTTATTTAGAAAACAGGAAAATTGATTACCTTTTAAGTAGCACCATATGGATATTATAAGGGGATAAAAACAACCAGTCAATCCGGCAGATGGCAGACTAAGATATCTGCTTAATAAAGAATATGTTCTCAGATGTGCGGATAAAATTATATGGAACAATACTGGCAGAAAGATGATACAAGAAGCGGTTGACAAGGCAAGCCAAGACCAGATATAATCTAAAAAAAAGCCAACGAAAGGGAAGAGTATGAAAATCAAAAACGTAATTGCAATGGGAGCAGCGGTGGTGTTAGTTGCCGGTTCGGCATTGAACGTTTCTGCTGCGGAAAAGCTTTCCAGTGCCGATTTGAATGCACTGAAAGAGAGCGGAAAAATAAGTCTTATCATTGACGTGGATGCCTATAAAGCGGCCTATGGTGATTTGAAAGAAGCTTTTGGTGATAATGAGGATGCATATATAGAGCATTACCTTACCGTAGGCGTTTACGAAGGCAGGAACAAGGGGGTTTTGTTTGACCCCATAGTATATGCGGAAGCATACGGAGATGTTAAGCAAGCCTTTGGAAATAACATTTCTGCAATTATTAACCATTATGTGACATTTGGTGCTGCGGAAAACCGCACGATAGGAACATCTAATGGATACGCGGATATAGCGACAGCAGAAAAGAAAGGGGCAGCCGTTTCAAGAAGCGACATAGTAAGCAGTAAAATAAGCAATGGCGGAAGTGGCAGCTATGCAGATCTTGTTGCAGAATACATTGGAAGTGCTGCAAATGGAAGCGAAAGTAGTAATGCTATATACAACAGTCTTGCGAACATGGCAAATGGTAGCAGTGCAGCAGCAGTCAGCAGTCCGGCAGCTGGAAACGTACCAGCAGCAAGTAACAGTGCAGTGAGCAGCAGTAGCGCAGAGACCAACCAGAGCTACCATCACACTACATCGATTTATGAAGATAATGAAAAAAATACTTTGCTGCGTGTTGAGTATTATGATGAAAATAACAATCTGACTCATTATTCAGATGTAGAGTACACTGACAAAGATACCAATTCATATAAAGAAAATATTTATCATTGGGATGAGGAAAAGGGTGAAGAAGTTCTTGATCGTACAAATACTTACGTAAATGGAGAACTTTCTTCGTCTGAGAACCACGGATGATAGTTGTACACAGCAGGTTTCTTGTGATCAATAGGTCATGGGAAGCCTGCTATTTTATATATAAAAATAATGTGGAAAGGGTACAACGAAAATTATAAAAATATTTAGTTTAACAATTAAGGATAAAATTGACACGTCTATATATCCGATGATAAAATGTTGAACAGTAGAAAGAGATACAGAAGCATTAAGGGGATTTGCCTGTATAGGCAGATTCCCGGTTTTTAAGAATGGAGGGTATTTATGCCACGCAGAACAGATATTCATAAGGTACTGATCATTGGCTCGGGACCGATCATTATTGGACAGGCATGTGAGTTTGATTATTCCGGAACACAGGCATGTAAGGCACTTCGGAAGCTGGGATATGAGATTGTACTGGTAAATTCCAACCCAGCAACCATCATGACGGACCCGGAGACGGCGGATGTAACTTATATTGAGCCGCTTAATGTAGATCGTTTAGAGCAGATTATTGCAAAGGAACGCCCAGATGCGCTGCTTCCTAATCTGGGAGGGCAGTCCGGGCTTAATTTGTGTGCGGAATTAAATAAGGCAGGAATCCTGGACAAGTATAATGTGAAGGTTATCGGCGTGCAGGTGGATGCCATTGAGCGTGGAGAGGACCGCATTGAGTTTAAGAAGACTATGAACAAGTTGGGGATCGAGATGGCTCGCAGCGAGGTGGCTTACTCTGTGGAAGAGGCGCTTTCCATTGCTGAAAAGCTGGGATACCCGGTGGTTCTGCGTCCGGCCTATACTATGGGCGGTGCCGGAGGCGGTCTTGTTTACAATAAGGAAGAATTACAGGTAGTATGTGCCAGAGGGCTTCAGGCCAGTCTGGTAGGTCAGGTTTTGGTGGAAGAATCTATCCTTGGCTGGGAAGAATTGGAGCTGGAGGTAGTTCGTGATGCCGAGAATAACATCATTACCGTGTGCTTTATTGAAAATATTGATCCCTTAGGAGTGCACACGGGAGATTCTTTCTGCTCAGCGCCTATGCTCACGATTTCGGAAGAGTGCCAGAAGAGGCTGCAGGAGCAGGCGTATAAGATTGTGGAATCGGTGCAGGTGATCGGCGGGACGAATGTGCAGTTTGCTCATGACCCGGTAACGGACAGGATCATTGTCATTGAGATCAATCCCCGTACCTCACGTTCTTCGGCGCTTGCTTCCAAGGCAACCGGATTTCCCATTGCGCTGGTGTCTTCCATGCTGGCAGCAGGCCTTACCTTAAAGGATATTCCATGCGGTAAGTACGGAACTTTGGATAAATACGTGCCTGACGGTGATTATGTGGTGATTAAATTTGCCCGCTGGGCATTTGAAAAGTTTAAAGGTGTGGAGGACAAGCTGGGAACTCAGATGCGTGCAGTGGGCGAAGTTATGAGTATCGGTAAGACCTACAAAGAAGCTTTTCAGAAAGCCATCCGTTCTCTGGAAACAGGACGTTACGGACTGGGGCATGCAAAGGATTTTGATACGCTATCAAAAGAGGAATTGTTGAGGAGACTGATTACACCTTCCAGCGAGCGTCATTTCCTGATGTATGAAGCGCTTCGCAAGGGTGCGACTGTAGATGAGATTTATGAAATTACCAAAGTGAAAGCATATTTCATTGAGCAGATGAAAGAACTGGTGGAAGAGGAAGAGGCAATTCTGAAAGGGAAGGGCAAACTTCCTGAAGATGAAGTTCTGATTAGGGCTAAAAAGGATGGATTTTCCGATAAATATTTAAGCCAGTTGCTGGAAATTCCGGAGGATACCATTCGGAATCGTCGTATAGAGCTGGGTGTGGAGGAGGCCTGGGAAGGTGTCCACGTCAGCGGAACTGAAGACAGCGCGTATTTTTATTCTACCTACAATGCACCGGATAAAAATCCGGTCAATGAGGATAAACCGAAGATCATGATCCTGGGCGGCGGTCCTAACCGTATCGGTCAGGGAATCGAATTTGACTATTGCTGTGTACATGCGGCAATGGCGCTTAAGAAGCTGGGATTTGAGACGATCATCGTCAACTGTAACCCGGAAACGGTATCTACCGATTACGACACTTCCGATAAGCTGTATTTTGAACCGCTTACGTTGGAGGATGTACTGAGCATTTATAAGAAAGAAAAGCCTCTTGGCGTGATTGCACAGTTTGGTGGTCAGACACCTCTTAATCTGGCTTCTGAGCTGGAAAAGAATGGAGTCAAGATTTTAGGAACCTCTCCTTCTGTTATTGATCTGGCGGAAGATCGAGATCAGTTCCGTGCCATGATGGAAAAACTGGAGATTCCTATGCCGGAATCAGGAATGGCTACTACGGTGGAAGAAGCTCTTGCTATTGCAAAGGAGATCGGTTATCCGGTTATGGTGCGTCCTTCCTATGTGCTCGGCGGAAGAGGGATGGAAGTGGTTTACGATGATGAGAGTATGACGGAATATATGAAGGCGGCGGTAGGGGTGACACCGGATCGACCTATTCTCATTGACCGTTTCTTGAATCATGCTCTGGAATGTGAAGCAGATGCCATCAGCGATGGAACCCATGCGTTTGTGCCGGCTGTTATGGAACATATTGAGCTGGCTGGTATTCATTCCGGTGACTCAGCATGTATTATTCCTTCTGTGCATATTCAGCCTGAGAATGTAGAGACAATCAAAGAATATACAAGAAAAATTGCGGAAGAGATGCATGTAAAGGGACTTATGAACATGCAGTACGCTATTGAAAACGGAAAAGTTTTTGTTCTGGAAGCAAACCCGAGAGCATCAAGAACGGTGCCGCTGGTATCAAAAGTATGTAATATCCGCATGGTACCTCTTGCTACGGAGATCATTACTTCCGAGATTACTGGAAGACCGTCACCAATTCCGGAGTTGAAAGAAAAGGTGATTCCTAATTACGGTGTAAAAGAAGCCGCATTCCCGTTCAACATGTTCCCGGAAGTGGATCCCATCTTGGGACCGGAAATGCGTTCTACCGGAGAAGTGCTCGGTTTATCCCGTTCCTATGGAGAAGCATTCTTCAAGGCACAGGAGGCAGTTCAGTCCAAGCTGCCACTTGAAGGCACAGTGCTGATCTCTGTAAATAAAAAGGATAAAGATGAAGTAGTTGAGGTGGCAAGAAGCCTTTCCAATGACGGTTTTAAGATTGCCGCAACAGAAGGAACCTATAACCTGATTATGGCAGCAGGCATTCCTGTGGAAAAAGTGAAGAAACTTTATGAAGGACGTCCCAATGTATGGGATATGATCACCAATGGAGATTTTGACCTGATCATCAATTCTCCGGTGGGCAAGGACAGTGTTCATGATGACAGCTACCTGCGCAAGGCGGCGATCAAAGCGAAAACGCCCTATATTACTACGGTAGCGGCGGCAAAGGTAACGGCAGAAGGAATTCATTATCTGAAGACTCATGAGGGAAGTGAAGTAAAGTCACTGCAGGAGCTTCACAGTGAGATTCATGATAAAAAATAAAATTAGTGCTTGACATTAATATATGGCTGTGATACATTATCTGAAAATTCAAATCGGAGATAAGAAAATGTTTGATATATTTACAATGCTAATTTCCATGATTATTCGAGTGCAGCAGATTTTTCAGATTACGGTCACAGCCTGAGGGCGGAAAGAAACCCGCATAAGCGCATGGCCGTAGGACGGAAGGTCTTATTTGGCTATGCGGTAATCAGAAGAAATGATAAGAGAACCGCATGATATATACACAAGGGTGTATGTAGCAGGCGGTTCTTTGTATTGTATGAAAAATTCCTTCGGATTTTCCATACAATACAAAGAACTGGATGCGCAGCTCGCGGAGTCTAAAGGAGGAGGAGAGAGTTATGCAGGCAATCAGAGTGGAAAATTTATCAAAAACATTTCAGGTAAAGCGCAAGGAAAAGGGAATGAAGGGCAGCATTCAGGCGATCTTTCATCCGCAGATGGAAGAAGTCAAAGCGGTGGATGGAGTCTCATTTACTGTGGAAGAGGGAGAGATTCTTGCGTTTATCGGTCCTAACGGGGCGGGGAAGAGCACAACTATCAAGATGCTAACAGGAATCCTTTATCCGGATGGCGGTAGGGTGGAGGTGCTGGGGATTGATCCGACGAAGAAGAGGAAGCAGCTTGCTTATAACATTGGGACTGTATTCGGGCAGAAAGAGCAACTATGGACGCACTTGACTCCCTATGATAATTTTTTGTTTTTCAGCGCAATTTACGATATTCCAGACAAAGAGGCCAAGGAGCGTATCGGAGAATTGGCGGAACGCTTTGAGCTGGGCGCATTTATCAATACCCCGGTAAGAAATCTTTCTCTGGGACAGCGCATCCGGTGTGAGATCGTGGCATCTCTGATCCATAAGCCCAGAGTGTTGTTTTTGGATGAGCCGACAATCGGGCTGGATCCGGTGGTCAAGGAAATGATCCGTTCCCTGATCAGGCAGATGAATGAGGAACTGCATACCACTATTTTTCTGACCAGTCATGATGTGGGAGATATTGAGAAGCTCTGTAGGCGGATTATTATAGTAAATGCCGGGAAGATTGTACTGGATGATTCCATGGAGCATTTGAGGAATAAGGATCTTGCCGATACGCCACTGGAAAACATTATTATGAAAATATATAAGTCGGAAGAAAGAGGGGCGGTGTTATGAGAAAATATGCGGTTATCTATCGATCCGTATTTATGGAAAATCTGCAATATGCAGCAAATATAGCAATGGGCTTCGCCGGTTATTTTGTGTTTATATATATCTTTATCAGACTTTGGGATTATATATACCAGACGCCTGAGGAACTAATTGCCGGATATACGAAGGAGCAGATGATCTGGTATGTGATGATGACGGAGATGATTTGGTTTGCCTCAAATTCCTCTTCGGTGGCAAGGAATGTGACAGCGGACATCCGGGGCGGTAATATTGCATATCTGATGAACAAACCCTATCATTACACACTGTATATCCTTACGAAATATACGGGGGAATGGAGTATTCGGCTACCCATGTATGCCGGCCTTGCGGTAGTGATTGGTATGTTGATGGTAGGGCCAGTTCCACGGTTTCATATTATCCGGCTGCCGGTTATGATACTCTGTATCATTCTGGGAATCACGATCAATGCTGTTTTTAAACTTTGTATTAGCTTGTTCTCCTTTTGGATCGAAGATGCAACTCCGTTCCAATGGCTGTATGATAAGCTGATCCTTGTGGTGGGGACGATATTCCCGATTGAAATCTTTCCAGAATTCTTACAGCCGTTTTTCAAGCTGACGCCGATCTATACGGTATGCTATGGACCGGCAAAGCTAATTGTGGATTTTGATACGGGAAAATGTGTTGAGATCTTATCGGCGCAGATTCTGTATCTGGCGGCTGGTTGCGGACTGATGTTTCTTGTCTATAGAAAGGGGGTTAAGAAACTGTATGTCAACGGTGGTTAACAGGGAAAATGCGGTCAATATACTGACAGTATTTAAAAATCAACTGCGGGTATGTTTGCTTTCTGTCAAATATAACATCATGCGTGAGATGGTCAATAAGGTTACTTTTGTTACTAATATCCTTTTTATGATGCTCAATAATGCGACGATTCTGGTTCAGTGGGTTATCCTGTTTCATCTGCGGGAAGAGGTGGGAGGATATACCATGAAAGAAATTATGCTTTTGTGGGGGATGACGGCTGCTTCTTATGGATTGTCCCATGTCCTGTTTGCAAGGGTATTTTCATTGCCAGAGCTGATTATAAGTGGTAAGCTGGACGCTTACCTGGTGCAGCCGAAAAATGTTCTGCTTAGTGTAATGACATCAGCTACGAATGTTTCGGCAATTGGTGATTTCCTGTATGGTCTGGTGGTTATAGGAATTTTTTGCACCGGCGTAAGCGGATTGTATCTGTTACCCTTGTTTGTGCTGACTGGAACAGCCATTTTTGTGGCATATGCCTTGCTTCTGGGCAGTCTGTCGTTTTGGTTTGTGAGGATGGATATGCTGAGCGGTCAGATGATGATGGGCATGATCAGCTTTGCAACATACCCTGATGGTATTTTCAAAGGAGTATCAAGGTTCCTGTTGTATTTTATTATTCCGGTGGGAATGGCGGTTTATCATCCGGTGCATATGATGATCAGCTTTGACAAAAGGCTGCTGCTTACGG
Organism: uncultured Lachnospiraceae bacterium; assembly: GCA_947174495.1. Lineage (GTDB taxonomy): Bacteria > Bacillota > Clostridia > Lachnospirales > Lachnospiraceae > Suilimivivens. The sequence continues at coordinate 13,587 of CAMWJC010000042.1, forward strand.
TGCTGGTATATACCTTTTTGCTGGGAACAGCGGCGGTGACCGCATTTTACAGAGGACTGCGGCGTTATTCCTCCAGCAGCCTGATGGAGGCGAGGCTGTAGAGGAAGGCTTTCGACATTCCTTAAGGCCGCAATCATTTTGTTAAGGCAGACGGAAAGCTTATCTGAAAATGCTTTGGTAACATCGGAATAAGCAGAGCCACTGAATATATAAAGTGACACCATTTTCACAGGCAGGTGGTAGACCTGCCTGTTTTAATGCCACCGAAACCTGGCGTTTGGTGAGCAGTCCCTGTTTCCCACAGATGCCATATTTCATGGAATGTGCTACAAACTTTTTGAAAGCAGGAAAGCATGCATTATCCAAATCAGGAGTTTCTTTTTGAGAAAAGTGCAGTAGCACGGAATCCACTGAGGGCATAGGGTGGAAATCTTCTTTTCGGAAGTGATGTAGGATTTTCATATTCCATTTCACTTTGAGCAGCAGAGACTTTTCGGTTTCTCTTGGGAGGCCTGCAAATCTTTTGGCAGCACCTTTTTCCATGATTAGCCAAATATCAGTGGGAGGGTTAGGGGTATTTGTCAGTTTTTCAATAATTGGCGTAGTAATGAAATAAGGAATGTTAGCAAAGACTTTGTAGCTTCCTTTATCCGGCAGGGAATAATGAAGAAAATCCCCATGGATCAGTGTCAAATTGGAAAAGCGATTCAGCTTTGCTCTTGAACTTTCAAACAATCTTTGGTCAATTTCTATGGAGTAGACGGTGCCGCTTTTTTGACACAGAATCTCCGTCAAGTGGCCTTTGCCGGTACCAATTTCCAGGACGATGTCACTTTTACAGATCGTGCTGCGGTTTACAATTTTTTTGATCAGAGTCCTGCTTGTGAGAAAATTTTGAGAATCAGATAAATGATTTTTATAGTTATATTTTTTAGAATTTCTTTTTTGCATAAGGTGCCTCCTTCATATTTGTTTTCCAATGAGAATATGGATAGATGAGGAACCGGCATGCAGTTAAATGTGCCGATCCTGAATAGTTTCTGAATATGAAAGGGCAATAAAAAAGCAGGATAAACCCATGGAATGAGTATTTCCTGCAAAATTATATAATAAGACCGCCAGGGGAGGCTTCGACACAATAGGATAAGGATATTGTTCATATCCGGTTATGCCAAAGTATGATAATTATATTCGCACGCAAAAAAGACCTCATTTACCATGAGATTATAAAACTTTTTTATCGCCCCTGGATACGGGTACGAGCGCAGCGAATACTATTTATCACACGTAAGCCACCTTTCTGTTAAATTTTCTTAAAGTGTAGCATAGGGGGAGGGGCTTGTCAAATTAACGTTTAGTGTGGGTATGCATATGCAAGACGGCCGCGCAGATAAAATAACTCCTTTCGTCAGCACGCTCGGTAAAGCGTTCGCGAATGGCTTCCTTAAGGAGTTATTTTATTCTGCGCTGGGTTGTCGAATGACGCAAAGCCCAACTGGGAACTTCACTAAAGTTGAATGTTCCACTCTTTGGCAAATAGCCAGACAGTGGGTTGGGCGGCTATAGTGGAGTCATTAGCTGGTTTTCTGTCAGCCAATAATTAACCCGGATAGAAATCAAATTCTTAAGGAACCCTTCAAAAAGCGTCGGTGCTTAGCGAGGTTCCTAACGAGCTTAGCATCCGTTACGCTTTTTGTAGAACGAGAGTGGGGTGACGTAGAATTTGATTCTATCCGGGTTTTCATATTTCTTTTGTAAACCAGCTAAACGTTAATTTAATGGTGTATGTATGGAAATATTATGTAAACTACAAATGAGAATATAATTTGACAATTTATAGAGCGTTTTATTATAGTTCCGTAAATAGCAGTGTGCTATAAAGAACATGTATAATAATATTTTTGAGGAGAAATATTATGAAAAGGTCTTATGTAAAGGACATGACAGTGGGAAATCCTACAGGACTGCTTCTTACCTTTATGCTGCCTATGGTAGTGGGTAATGTGTTCCAGCAGCTTTACAACATGGTGGATTCCATGATTGTTGGCCAAGTTGTAGGAGCGGATGCACTAGCTGCAGTAGGGGCTACCAGTTCCCTGAATTTTCTTTTCTTCTCCCTTTGCGGGGGAATGTCAAACGGAACAGGTGTAGTTATTTCCCAGCATTTTGGTGCAGGAAATCATGACTATGTCCGGAAGGCTATTGCGAATGCGGCTTATATTATGCTTACAGTGGGGACGGTCATGGGGGGACTCGGCATTTTGCTCTCCCGCCCGGTGCTGACTCTTTTGAATACTCCGGCGAATATTTTAAACGATGCAGTGCTTTATATGCGCATCATGTGTGCCGGTGTACTGGCAGTAGCACTGTACAACTGTATATCTGCGATCCTGCGCGCTGTGGGCGACTCCAAAACGCCATTGTACTTTTTGATTGTTGCAAGTGTTTTAAATATCTTTCTGGATCTTTTATTTGTGAAAACCTTTAAAATGGGCGTGGCAGGCGCCGGAATCGCAACCATTATTTCCCAGCTTCTTTCTGGTGTGGGAAGTCTGACATTTGCATTTAAGACAAATCCCTTTTTTAAGATTCCCAAGGAACTTAGAAAGCCGGATCTGAATATAATATGGCAGTGTACCAGAATGGGCGTGCCTTTGGCCTTCCAGACCTCATTGATTGCAATTTCCTGTGTAGCCTTGCAGAGTGTTGTAAACACATTTGGTTCCGTTGTGATAGCGGCGTTTACGGCAACTAGCAGAATTGAGCAGTTGGTACAACAGCCTTACAATTCTCTGGGAATGGCAATGTCTACTTATACCGGTCAAAATATCGGCGCAGGCAAAATCGACAGAGTTCGTCGGGGATATCGCAAGGGTCTGCTGATCATGGCCACTTTCTCACTGGTGATGATACCGCTTGCGCAGTTTGGAGGAGAGTTTGTCATGGAGCTTTTTGTCAAGGAGAAAGAGGTTATTTCTTTCGGGGCAAAGGCGCTTAAGATTACCAGTTGGTTTTACCTGTTTCTGGGAACCATTTACGTGACCAGAGGATTGCTAAACGGAGCGGGAGACGCGGTGTTTGCTTTTGCCAACGGCGTGGTTGAAATGCTTGGACGAATCTGCTTTGCTAAGCCGCTCACGCTTATCCCGTCAGTGGGTGTCTGGGGAGTATGGCTGGCAACTGCCCTTACATGGATGATTGCCGGAACCTTTAATGCATCCCGGTATCTACAGGGAAAATGGAAGAAGAATGCTGGAAAGAAAGCAGGACTGGAGACTGTACAAGAGGAAAACGCAGAGAAGCCTGTGGCAGTTCAGGAGGCAGTCGCAAAATAATTTTGTACAAACGGGGAAACCTGTTTGTATGAGACGAGAAACTAACACCCCCAAATTTGACTATTATGTATTATTATTTTTTGCTCTTTCTTTTTCCGGATGGCTATGGGAAGTAATGCTCTATTTCTGGACAGAGCACAGATTTATTAATCGAGGCGTGTATGAAGGCCCTTACCTGCCTGTATATGGTGTGGGAGGGCTTTTGCTGTACTTTCTTTTACGATCTCAGCAAAAGAAGCCGTTTAAGGTCTTTTTTTATTCGGCTCTGATCTGTGGTATGTTAGAGTATCTTACGAGTTTTTTTCTGGAGCAAAGATGGGGAATACGATGGTGGGATTATGGCGGACATTTTCTTAATATTAATGGACGAATTTGCCTGCTGGGAGTGAGTGCATTTGGTGTGGGAGGAGTTTTGCTGATTTGTCTGTTCCTTCCTTTTTATGAAAAATGGTATCCAAAATTTTCCTCCAGACTTAAGATGATATTATGCGTTCTGTTGGTGCTGGTTTTTGCAGTGGATGCGGCATGGTGTGCCATGCATCCAAATGTGGGGTATGGAATTACACAAAATTTGTGGTAATATGTAGTAAACGACATAACAAATTGCTCTTTCCGGCTCTTGTAAAAGCCATATACGCAAGCTTTTACAAGCCCGAAAAGGCAATTTCTAATGTTGTTAACTATAAAAGTACTATACAGTATAGTTCGGACTTTATAAAATGCAAAGGACAGGAGGATGAAAAATGGCATTATTGCATGTGGATTTTTTTTCGGATGTTTTGGGGATGAGTATGAATATGGACGTGATTCTGCCTCAGCAGACCCAGGGACAGATTGGTATGGAAGGGAAGAGCGCGCAGGGGCGGTATAAGACAGTATATCTTCTGCATGGAATGAGCGATGATCACACAATCTGGCAGAGAAGAACTTCCATAGAGAGATATGCAAGTAAATTGGGAATTGCAGTGGTTATGCCTACGACTCACTTGGGTTTTTATACGGACACAACTTATGGAATGAATTACTGGACATTTGTTTCACAGGAACTTCCCCAAATCTGCCGGGAATTTTTTCCTCAAATGTCTGACAAAAGAGAAGATACGTTGGCAGCAGGACTATCCATGGGCGGATACGGGGCATGGAAGCTGGGACTTGGAGCCAGTGATACTTTCGGAGCGGCAGCGGCGTTGTCGGGCGCACTGGATATTGTTAAGGATGTGAAGCGGAACAACAGAGAAAAGCCGCACTTAATTCCGCTTTTTAGGGGAATTTTTGGAAGCCTGGAAGAACTGGAAGGTTCGGATAATGAACTTATGACACTGGCCGGAAAGCTAAAAGATAAGAAAAAGGAATTACCAAGACTTTATGCATGGTGTGGTACGGAGGATTTCGTGTATCAGGGGAACCTCACAGTGTGGGAGTGTGTAAAGAAATTGGGCTACGATTTTGTTTGTGAAGAGTCATCAGGAGACCATCAATGGAAATACTGGGATGCGAAAATACAGGATGTGCTCAGATGGTGGCTGGGAACGGATATGGATTTGCAATAAGTAGAAGGAGAGGGAGAGCTAATGGAAGATAAGAAAATTAAACTAGGTGAGCAGGAATTGACATACCGGAGAGGCTTTAAATGGCATACCCTGCCCTATGAAGAAATTACCCATGCTTACCTTAGAATTGAGGAGGTAAAGGGGAGGCTCTGTTGCGGCGTGGCTAGTTTTGATATGCATTTTTTGATGCTGAAAACAAATGCAGGTGAATTGCTTAAACTGGAAGCTTCTTCTCGAGAAATCGTAAAGCAGATGCTGGACGAACTGAAAGAGAAGAATCCGAACGTCAGCATCGGCTTTAAGAAGGAGAAAGCATCAGACGGTTGAAAAATGTTCGTCAATGGATTTTGCGATATAATTTCGAACTTCGTCTCGGGAAATGTCTAAAGCAACGGAAAGCTCGCCATAGAGAAAATCTTCTGCCAGCTTGAAATACCGGCTGTCTACGGCAGTGACCTTACAGCCCTTTAAAATCCTTTTTTCCTTTCTGAGGTAAATGGTTTTAATCAGTTTGATCCATGCAACGCAGCTTCCTTCATGCATGTATTCTTTATAAGTGCGCTCCAAGGTTTTTTCGTCCGCAAGCGGGATAAGTGGAATATCGGGAATGGATTGTATCAGTTCATCCGCCTCCTTGCGGGAAGCCGCTTTACGGATAGACTTTTCAGCAGCATCTATGGGAACATATACTGTGCTTGTGGATTGAAAAACCGGCTTAAGCAGGTAATACTCTCTCGTTTTGTCGACACCGCTGATATTCAGCGTGGTGACATCCTGTACACAGCAGATGCCGTTATTACCGCAAATTACATAATCACCTTTTTGAAACATAGAAAGCCTCCTTAAAAATGTGTGCCCAAGGCGCAAAATTGCTATATAATCAGTTTACCCTAAATTTTTTGAAAATGTCAGTGAAGATTAAGAAAATGGACCAAATTCGGCATTTTTGACAATGGATACAGAGAGGATTATTGGTTATTTTTCACATCAAAATCTGCTGTCACTTCTTTCTGGCGCTGGCAAGATGCAGATGTTATAATAAAATCATGCGGGCATCGTATGCCCGGATTGAACGGATCACAAACTAGATAAGTGATGAAAGGAACAGAATGAAATTTTATCTTACAAGGCATGGAGAGACAGACTGGAACATACAAAATAGAATACAGGGGCAGACGGATACCCTGCTTAATGAAAGAGGAAGAGAACAGGCCTATGAGTTGGCAAATCGATTGAAAACGGGGTATGAGATTAAAACTATTTATACCAGCCGTCAGAAGCGTGCCCAGGAAACCGCAGAAGTGATTGGACAGGCTATTCATGTGACTCCCATTGTCAAAGAAGGACTTGAAGAGATTTCTTTTGGCAGTTGGGAAGGCTATACGTGGAAGCAGGTGCGGGAGGAATTTCAGGAGGAATATCAGGCATGGTACGCAAACCGGCGTTATCAGATACCGCCCGGTGGAGAGTCTTATCAGCAGCTTCTCGACAGACTTTTGCCTGCGCTATCCGGTATATTTGAGGAAAATATGGAAAACGCATTGATGGTCACACACAGCGCAGTGATCATGACATTAATGTCGTACCTTTATGATACACCCTTTGAAGATATGGTCCGAAATTATAAAACCGGAAACACCGGAATTGTAGAGATTGATCGAAGCTTATTTCATAAAAGATATGAAGAAATGAAATAAAATGTGAAAGGAGAAGAAGGATGAGACTTGGAGCACTGGAAGCAGGCGGAACAAAGATGGTATGTGCAATTGGAGATGAGACAGGAAAGATTTTTGAGCAGATCTCCATTCCCACCAGAACCCCTGAGGATACAATCCCGGAAATAATTGACTATTTTCAAAAGGCGCAGATCGAGGCGCTTGGAATCGGCTGCTTTGGGCCCATTGATCCTGACAAGCAGTCAGCCACTTATGGATATATTACCAGCACACCGAAGCTGGCGTGGGCTAATTTCAATATTGTGAATGCTTTTGAAAAAGAACTTAACTGTCCGGTGGGGTTTGACACGGATGTAAACGGTTCTGTACTTGGAGAGGTGACCTTCGGACAGGCAAAAGGAAAAAGCTGTGTGGTTTATGTCACTATTGGTACTGGCGTAGGCGCCGGGATTTACATTGAGGGAAAACTGCTTCATGGGATGCTTCATCCGGAGGCCGGGCATGTGATGATCCAAAGGCGTGAGGGTGACAATTACCAGGGAAAATGCCCTTATCACAAAACCTGTCTGGAAGGGATGGCGGCAGGTCCGGCAGTGGAGGAACGCTGGGGAAGGAAGGCTGTTGAGCTAAAGGACCGGAAGGAGGTCTGGGACTTGGAAGCATATTATATTGCTCAGGCACTTACCGGATATATTTTGACGCTTTCTCCTGAAATGATCATTCTTGGTGGAGGAATCATGCATCAGGAACAGCTTTTCCCGATGATACGCAGCTATGTGAAAGAAATGCTTGGCGGTTATATCAGGACGGAAGAACTTGAGAATATGGAAAATTATATTGTGCCCGCAAGTCTGAATGATGATCAAGGAATTATGGGGGCATTGGAACTGGGAAGAAGAGCACTAGCGGAAGGTAAATAAAAGTTTTCCTTGGGGAATGGGTTTAACGAGGATGGATTATGAAAAGACTGGCAGTAGGGATTCTGGCACATGTGGATGCGGGAAAAACAACATTATCGGAAGCAATGCTCTATACCTGCGGCAGTATCCGCAGACTGGGACGGGTAGATAAAGGGGATGCTTTTTTGGACAATTATGGACAGGAGCGGGAAAGAGGGATCACTATTTTTTCCAAGCAGGCCAGCTTGTCTGTGAAAGATCTGCAGATAACTCTTTTAGATACCCCGGGGCATGTGGATTTTTGCGCAGAAATGGAGCGCACATTGCAGGTTATGGATTATGCAATATTGGTGATCAGCGGCAGTGACGGTGTGCAGGGGCATACTTATACATTATGGAAACTTTTAAAACGTTATGAGATTCCGGTATTTGTTTTTGTTAATAAGATGGACCGGCCGCAAACAGATCAAAAGCAATTGCTCTTGGAACTCCGAGCGAAATTAGGGGAGGGATTTGTGGATTATACCGAGAGGAATAGCCATGAATTCTACGAGGAGACGGCGGTCTGCGGAGAGGAACTGTTAGAAGAGTTTTTACAACAGGGAACGATTTTACCGGAGAATATCAGAAAAAATATCAGGGAAAGAAATATCTTTCCCTGCTTTTTTGGCTCCGCTCTGAAGCTCACCGGTGTACAGGAGTTTCTGGAGGGGATTTCAGAATATATGGAGGAGCCGTTTTACCCGGATGAGTTTGGGGCAAGGGTGTATAAGATTACTAGAGATAGTCAGGGGAATCGGCTTACCCATATGAAGATAACGGGAGGAACTTTAAATACCCGGGATGTGATCACCGGTACAGGCAGAGACGGAAAGGAAGATCAGCTCAAATGGCAGGAAAAAGTGAATCAGATCCGGTTTTATTTCGGAGAAAAGTATGAGACGGCGGAGGAAGCTTGTGCCGGCAGTGTCTGTGCAGTAACGGGCCTGTCACATACCTGGTCAGGGGAAGGACTGGGAATAGAAGAAAAAATCTATTATCCTTTGCTTGAGCCGGTATTGGGGTATCGAATCCTTTTACCGGAAGACTGCGATGCTGCTTCTATGCTGCCGAAGTTACGGTTATTGGAAGAGGAAGAGCCGGAGCTTCATATTTTGTGGGATGAAAAAAACAAGGAGATCAAAGCCAAGGTCATGGGACCGGTTCAGACGGAAATTCTACGGACATTGATCGAAGAACGGTTTGGTATCCAAGTAGAATTTGACGAGGGTTCCATCATTTATAAGGAGACTATTGCTGACCGGGTGGAAGGCGTCGGGCATTTTGAGCCTCTTCGTCATTATGCGGAGGTTCATCTTTTGCTGGAGCCGGGGGAGCCCGGAAGCGGAGTGTGCATCGGTTCAAAATGCAGTCAGGATCTTCTTGATAAAAACTGGCAGCGGCTTATTCTCACTCATCTTGAGGAGCGGGAGCATGTAGGTGTGCTGACAGGGTCTGCGATTACCGACATAAAAATAACATTGACGGCCGGGCGGGCACATCAAAAGCATACGGAAGGCGGAGACTTCAGGCAGGCTACCTATCGTGCACTGCGCCAGGGGCTGATGCAGGCCCGCAGCGTTCTTCTGGAGCCGTGGTATGAATTTCGTCTGGAGATTCCCGGCGGTATGGTGGGTCGAGCGATGAGCGATCTGGAAAAATACGGGGCCCGGTTCGAACTGGAAGGACAGAGTGCGGATATGGCGGTTCTGACAGGAGAGGCTCCGGTTTCGCAAATGCAGGAGTATCAAAAAGAAGTAATTGCCTATAGCAGAGGAACCGGAAAGCTGTCCTGTACCTTAAAGGGTTATTTACCCTGTCACAATACAGAGGAGGTTATGGAGCGGATATCCTACGAGCCGCTGCGGGATATGGAAAATCCGGCATCATCGGTATTTTGCGCTCACGGAGCGGGATTTGTGGTAGAGTGGGATCAGGTGCCTGATTATATGCATCTGGAAAGCACCCTTGAGGCAGAGGACATGGTATCGGAAGAAATCGGTGAAGCAGGGGATAGAGACGGAAAGATACCAAGAATTCGACCGGATGAGATATATGGTGCAGGAACCAAAAAGGCAGAGAGAGAAGAACGCAGCCTGGGTCTTGATGAGATCAATGCAATTTTACAGAAGACTTCCCATGCCAATCGAAAGGAAAGCAGAGAAGTCGGCAGAGAAGGATGGAAACGGGCGAGAAAACGGTCGGGAATTTTGACACCGGCACAGAATCGAGTTTACAAGCCCCAGCCGCCAAAAGAGAAATATCTTTTGGTGGACGGTTATAATATTATTTTTGCATGGCAGGAGCTGAAGGAGCTTGCGCAGATTAATCTGGACGGGGCAAGAGGAAAGCTCTTGGATATTTTATGCAATTATCAGGCAATCCGAAAGTACAATCTCATTGTGGTGTTCGATGCATACAAGCTTGCCGGACATCCTACGGAGATACTGGATTATCATAATATCCATGTTGTTTATACAAAAGAGGCGGAGACGGCAGATCGCTATATTGAGCGATTTGCCCACGAGAACAGTAAAAAATATAATGTAACGGTAGCCACTTCCGACGGACTTGAACAGATCATTATACGCGGAGAAGGCTGCGCTCTTTTGTCAGCAAGAGATCTTCTGGAAGAAATTAAGCTGGCAGAGCAGGAACTCATGGAGGACTACGAAAATTACCAGCGTTCCCGGAAAGATCAATAATTCATGAGCAACCCTGATGTGAGCCTCTAATATAATGTGGTCACATCGATTATGGAGTTATCCTGAACCCGGAACTGCCAGATAGAATGTCCGGGAATCCGATGTTCCGTCAGATACCAGAAATCATCGATCCGGGTGATATAATAAGGCGTTCCACCGCCGATAAAAGCATCATAGATATCTTCATAATTTCCGGCAGCCAGATCAGCTAGGTCTTTGGTGCGGATTATGGTGGCATAGTCCTGATTGCCCGATGCATCTGTCGAGATGGTGATGTAATAGTAGTCATCGATGAGGGTAAGCTGTATCATGCCGGCGAGGCTGTCGGGAACCGGATATTCTTTTTGGACTTCGAAGGTATACAGGTCTGCCTCAATAATACTGGAATTGCCGGAGACAAAATAGATCCGGTCTTCCACGATGGTGAAAGAACGGACATAAACGCCGTTTAGGGAAGGAATTGACAGAGTCTCTGTCAGATACATCCGGGAATCATCCTTTGCATGACGGAACAGATACATTTCACCGCTCATCGAACTCCATGCGTAAAAGGTATCCGTATACTCATCGTACAAGATGTAATGAGGCCGATTTCCGATGTTGATAAATTCTTGTGTGGGTATAAACACGGGCTGTCCGTTTTCGTTGACCGATTCTTCCATAACAAGGATCCGGTTGTTTTCGGTATCATCGATCAGATACACGGTTCCATCGCTTGCCAAAGTATGTCCCATGATAATATCATTGGTCATGACCTGCCACTGATATAAAGGATCTGTCAGATTATCATGATAAATGACCTGATTATTGTAACAATCCACGATAAAATAGGTGTCTTTGACTTTCGTGATGTAAGTAGGCACGCTTAACGTAGGAAATGGGTTGTCCGGAATATGATTAAGCTGTGTCGGATCATAGGAAATGAGTTCTGAAGCGGCAAGGTAATCTGTGGGAATATAAACCGATGCCGGTTCAGGCCGTTTTTGGGCACAGGAAACCAGAAAACCTGCAAAAATGCAGATACCAAGGAATAGAGTTATTTTTTTGTATAATACAGGTGATTGTTTTTCTTTTGTTCTCATAGGGCTATTATAATTTTTTTACTTTTATTGTACAATGTTTTTTTGTATACTGAGGATAGAATTTGTAACAGTTCAGCCAAGCAGAATTGATTGTACAATTTGTACGTGTGAGCTTGTTCACAAAGTGCAAATTGTACAATCAATTCTATAGGGCGGACGCCCGGCATGAAATAAGTCACCAGCCGATTCACTATAGGATTGGTGAAGTGTATATTCTGGTGACTTATGAATGGGCATGGTTGAACTGTTACCAGAATTTTACAAGGAGCGTGCTTATGGCGGAAGTTAAGGAGAATCAGGAGTTTCGAGTTTTGTCAGCAATCGGCATCATACTGGTGGTGGCGGGGCATTTAGGATACGATCTGTTTGATATTGGCGGTTTGTTTCCCTATTATTCGTTTCATGTATTCATATTTTTGTTTGTTTCCGGTTATTTTTATAAGCGGGAAGCGGAGGATCAGATCATTATTTATATTTTGGGAAAATGCCGGACTCTGCTATTGCCGTACTTTTTATGGAATTTATTTTACGGAATTGTTGCGACACTGCTGCATCATGCAGGGCTCTCCATAGGCAGTGATCTTTCCCTGAAAACGCTTTTTCTGTCACCTTTTCTGGACGGACATCAATTTATGTATAATTTCCCGGCATGGTTTGTACCCGTGCTTTTTATGATTGAGGTGATCAATGTGTTGATGCGGAAGGCATTGTCATTGCTTCGGCTTGATAAAGAATGGCTGATCTTTGGTTTTTGCCTTTTGGCAGGGGTTCTTACGGTATGGCTTGCCATTGGCGGTCATGTGTGGGGCTGGCATAAACTTCCGGGGCGGCTTTTGTTCATGTTTCCGGGATTTCAGATGGGGAGAATTTACAGAGAAAAACTTGAGATTTATGACCAGGCGGAGGATGGTCCATACTTTTTACTGGTTATGGGAGTGCAGCTGCTGATCACAGTTTTCTGTGCGGGTCTTGCATTTAGCGCCGTTTGGGTTACAAGCTTTGCGAACGGACCGTTGATTCCTTATATCACGATTATTACCGGAATAGCATTCTGGCTCCGGATCGCGAAGATCATCAGCAGGATTCCTTACATTTGCCAGAAAATGGTTTCCATAGGGCGAAATACATATGCAATCATGATGCATCACGTGGTCTGTTTTATGCTGGTGAAAGGTTTCTTTTATCTGCTCAGCATAGGCACGCCGTTTTGCACGGAGTTTGACGCGGAATTGTTTTTTAGTGAAATAAATTTTGTCTACCTGCCGGGGGGAGCAGAGGCCGGAAAATGGGTTTATTTGCTTGCGGGTATTGGGATTCCCCTTGTACTGTCGGGAGTGTGGGTATGGGTTAGGAGACAGATTCGACTGCGGTTAAGTTAACGTTTAGTTAGGGTTCGCATATGCGAGACGACCGCTCCGATGAAAAGAAATCCTTTCGTCAACACGCTCGATAAAGCGTTCGCGAATTGTTTCCTCAAGGATTTCTTTTCATCGGAGCTGGGTTATCGAATGACGCAAAGCCCAACTGGGAACTTCACTAAAGCGAAATGGTCCACTCTTTAGCGGACGGCAGACAGTGAATTAGACGACTATAGTGGAGTCATTAACTGGTTTTTCGTTAGCCAAAAACTAACTCGGCTGAGAAACAAAATTCTAAAGGAACCAATTCGCGAACGCTTTATCGAGCGTGGTGACGTAGAATTTTGTTTCTCAGCCGAGTGATCGTTTAGATATTACAGGTAAACCAGCTAAACGTTAATTTAATGCCCGCCTCGCCGGATGCTTTCGAAGGAGATAAACCCGCGAGATTTCTTTATTTGACATTTTTTATCCAAGAGAGTATACTCACTTCATAACTATCAAATCTATGTGAAAATCTATCCATACAACATGGAATCATTGGTATATCGCCGGTATTTTCACATATTACAAATTAGTTAATAAAGTCAAAGCGAGATTGAAGAAGCATAAAAACGTTCTCTGATTAATGAAATGGCGAACACTTGTTTCGCGTTGACCGAGAAAAGAAAGAGAGGTAAACTGAATGTACAAGGAGATGGCAGGCATGACGAATGAAGAAATGTTTACAGCTGTTATAAGCCGTATTGATTCGCTGGAATCGGGGCTGAATAAGCGTATGGATTCAATGGAAGGCCATATGGATTCAATGGAAGG
>CAMWJC010000043.1 GCA_947174495.1 uncultured Lachnospiraceae bacterium
GTTTCTCTGCTGAGAAACTCCAATGCACTCAACAGGGTCTATCCGACCCATAAACTGAAGTCATTTCAGCTATCGCCACAGAAAGCTGAAATGACTCAGTCCCCGTTCTCACCTCTTCTTAATCGTTACATTCCCACTTCCCGCACTGGAAGTAATCCGGCAAACCGGTGCATCGCCAACCTGTCCCGTTACCTGATTACCCTTTTTATTATAGTCCAAGTATTCGTCATAATCCGTATGGATATTTCCGCTTCCCGTGTTTACCTGTAAAGAAAAAGAAGTCAGTTCCGGAAGTTCCAATCGCTGATTTCCGCTTCCCGTCTGAAGAGAAATATCGCCTGTCACTTCCTCAGCGCTTACTTTCAAATTCCCACTTCCCGCTTCCGCTTTACAGAAACCGGACAGCTGTTCAATGGTAATGTTTCCGCTTCCCGCCTCTGCCGTAACTTCTCCTTCTATCTCCTTTGCCGTAATGTTACCGCTTCCGGTATGCAAAGAAGTATCTCCTTTCAACTCGTCCACACGAAGGTTTCCGCTGTTTGCATAGACTATAATTTTATCCGCTTTGGTGTTTTTCCAAGTGACATTTCCGCTTCCTGCACGGATATTTGCTGTTTGAGTTTCTATGGAGAAGTTTTCCTGTGCACGAATATTTCCGGAACCGGTATGCAGCTCCAGTTCCTGAATTCCCTGAGCGGGTAGATAAATTTCAATCCGTTCATTTATACTTCCCCAGAAGAAAAGATTCGTCAAGTTCCAGCCCTGTCTTCCTCCGGTCACCACCGCTTTGTTATCCTCAAACTCAACCGTTGCTTTAGCATCGCTGCGTCCGCTGTTTAAATATTCCTTAATAACAATTTTATCTTCCTGCCATACATAAACATCAAGATCCTTGCTTCCGTAATCCGCCAGAAGACTGTCTGCCTGCGAAAGCGGAATTTCTATGGTATTTCGCAGTTCTGCTCCCATAGCCATAAGTGAACCTCCCTTTTGTACATAAAAAATAGAAAACAATGCCACCAGTCCGGCCAGCACTACCACCACCGTAGCGCTGATAATCAATGCTAGTTTATTATTCATGGTCTTTTTCCTCCTCTCTTCTCCTGTCCCGTATCCAGGACGTAAGAGAGTAGTATAAAGGAATTGTCAAGAAGACCACCCAGCCGGGATGCCACAAAAATCCAAAAAATCCAAGACAAAGAAACACCAGCGTGGCAAATATGGGATAAGCAAAGCAATTCGGGTTCTTTTTATATATAGCCTCCACCAGAGAATGCCAGATAGGAATAAAAAGGAAGAGCAGCCATCCCGGATGCCATGCATTCCACATCACACTGATCACGAAATACAAAACTGTTATCACTACCCACATAGGAAATTGATGGCGATGTGAAAACCATTCTTTATCATATTTCTGTCCGCTATCCAAATACTTACCGTCGCCAAAACTTTCCCGCTCTGTATACTCTTCCCTGTCGGAGGGCTTCTCATCATACAAATGTTCAGGTTCCGGTCTCGGAATCTCATCCTCTGTCTTAAGAAGTTCGTCTAAAGAAACACCATAAATCCTTGCCAGAAGGATCAGATTGTCAGTATCCGGAGAAGCCTCCGCCCTTTCCCATTTACTGACTGCCTGTCTGCTGATTCCCAGCTTTTCTGCTAATGCCTCCTGAGAAAGATTGTTCGCCTTTCTCAAATTAACAAGTCGATTTGCAATTTCAATATTCATCTATAGCCTCCTTTTGAGCACAACAGAGTAAAAAAATTAACTTTTACTCTTGTCTCTTCTCTCTTTCCGCCTCATAAGGGCTGTTTTTCGGCCTGCCTTATGAACCGATTATAGGGGCTTTCAGACAGTTGCGCCAGAAACTCTGGTTTGAAACGACGCAACTATCTGTTGCTACTATCAGTTGCTACTATCAGTTGCTGCTATTAATTAGTGCTAATATACGCTATTTTACAGCTGTTTTATTTTTCATCTTTTATATAAGTAATGAATCGATTTCCATTCTGCTCAAACCATGCTGTAGAATCATTCATTCCCACTTTGTAGACAGTCCCCGTCTCCGGATTCATAATAACCGTATTTTTTTCATTAAAACCAATGAGTAGCACCGCCGATCCGTCTTCCATCATTACAAGTACAGGAATATCCTTGTTCACATAGTACAATACAGAGTCCAGCGTGCAGCCAGTCAGGTCAAGTATCTGCTCATCCTCTAAGCTTTCTTTCAATATTGTAAGCACAGAGTCACCTCTTCTAAGCATATACTCCGAATTTCTGACAATTCCTTCATAGGCAAGAATGGTATCAAGGCACACCGCCAGAGAATTTCTCTCTTCACTCATCTGTTCTCCCTGAATCGCCATAATCTGATTGCGAAGACTTCGGTTCCCCTTTTTCCAGATATAGCCTCCATCTTCCGCCACCACAATACCGGAAATACTGTCCGCAAGCTTGATTGCCCCTCCGGCCTCCGTACTCACGGTCTCAAATCCAAATTTTCCATACACATAATACTTTTCCGTTTCCTCTGAACTGTCTGATAAAGTAATACTTCTTCCGCCCTCAAACAAAACCTCTTTAGGCGTTAAATGCATCAAGGAATCCGTCTCGATCTTATTCTTCAGAGAAATTTGCGCAAGCTTTTCATATTTATCTACTGCTACAATCTCTATTGTGTTCTGTGTCTGTGATTCGCTCTCGGAATTCATGATCTGATCCTCAACCGTCTCCACAAAACTGCCATCCTCCTGCTTTACAACTCTCTCCAGTATAATTTGATTTCCCTGTACCTGCCCGGATACCACATATATATCCTCCTGTTTATACTCCTTCAGTACACCGACCGCTTCATTTTCAATACGAATCACATACATGGGAATAATCAAATTTCCGGTATAATCCTCCTGAATATCTCCCTCCCTCGCAACGCCGTAGATCAAATCCTCCTCCATAAACCCAATGGGAATGATCCGCTCACCGCTTCCTGCGCGGATGGTCTTTTGACTGCCGGAAACCAGATTCATCAGCACCAACTCTCTGCTCTTTTGCCTCTCATCCATTTTCTGCCATACTACCATACGATTGCTGTCGGATACCTTATAGTTTTCCTCTGTCAGGTCTTCTACCATGATCTCACTGCTTCGGTTCACAATATCAATACCGTACATCCGATTTTCCCACATCAGATACAGCTTACCATTCTTATTGATATAAGCAAGCTGATCCACCTCTTCCATCAGAATTGACTGAGGTTGTGTGCAAGGAATATAAATCATCTCCTCCACCGTGTTTACACTGCTGTCATAAAAGGAAACGGATATGCCTACCTGTCCTTCGTGCCGGCCCCGGTTCATATAGCCGTACACTAAGAAAAACACATTTCCTCCTTCATCAATATTCAGGATCTTAATCTTATGACCGTCATAAAGGGTCCTGGAATCCAGATTTTCCTCATCATAAAATCCAAACAAAAGTGCCAGCTTATTGTCCGTAAGATTGTAACTATAGAGGCGGTTCCCTGTCACAAAGGATATTACATTTCCGCCGTCACTCTCTTTAAGAGGCGTATCCTCTCCGGTAATTCCCAACATGATCTTATTGTTGGCATAAGCTTTCCCCTTCTCGTCAAAAACTTGATTCATGGTGCGCTCATAATCCAACAGATAAATTCGTTCCTCAGTATAGCGGATGCGGTAATACTCTTTGACCCGGTAATAACAGGTCTCCCCTCCATAGGGCATGGATACATAATATTCCATGACAAAGTTACCGGTCTCCGGCCCTAGATCCTTGATCGTAATTTCTGTCCCCGCCATCCGCGTAACATCCAGTTCTCCCCATGTCACCTGCTGAAAGCTGCTGTGGATGGTCACCCGTCCGAAGGTGGTATTATCTCCCTCCGAATTGGATTCCAAATACTTCGTCAATTCCTTTGCTGCCTCTTTATCAAAGGTTTTGGTGGAAAAATCCATAATATATTCTAATTTGTCCGCCACATAATATTCTTCCGGATTAATAATTCTGGTATAATACCTGATCTGCTCTCCGCCTCTCACGGTAAGGATCAGCACCAACAGATATTCCCGGTTATTTTCAATCAAGTCTTTGATTCCAAAAGAGACCTTGACCTGATCTTCTGATTGTTCGTATTCCTCAATTGTTGTGTCCTCTATCAATCTGCTGCCATCTACGCTCCTGACCTCAAAGCGTATTCCGTCTACCCGGGTTCCGTAGGTATCAATGTCTAAATTCACCTTCCGCCCTGAGACAAGAGGGGTAAGACTCTCACGCATCTGACTTACCTCCATCGCCTCCTGATATCCGTGAAGCACATTAATGCGAAATCCCCCATAGTTCATAGCAACCACAGGAAAAGAAGCCGCCTCCATCTCTGTAGTCATATCGGCGTTTCCCTTATTCATAAAATTACTTATTAAAAACAGAGCCAAAAAGAATACGGTAATAACAATGGCTCCCTTTATCAACGTTTTTCTCATTTTCTTCATTTTGAATTCCTGTCCTCATTCTCAAACAGCTTTTGGAGCGTGGTCTTTACCTCCACGGCCTCTGTCAGTTTCTCAATCGATGTTCTCTTGGGGGAAGAGCTTTCTTTCTTAACTGCTCTTATCAGTATATTCTTCGGGGTGTGTTCCATATCAATAAATTCCAGCACCTGCGTGTCATACCCTGACTCTTCCAACAGATTAGCCCGCACGGCGTCCGTCAAAATGGCGGAAAGACGTTCTTTTAATAATCCGTATTTCAAAACCGGCAGCAGCAGCTCGCTGTCGATCTGCCTGTTTACCTCATGTTGACAGCAGGGAACCGCAAACAGAACCTTCGCGTTCCAATCCAATGCTTTCTTAATTGCATAATCAGTTGCCGTGTCACAGGCATGGAGAGAAACCACCATATCTACCTGATCTGCCCCTTCAAAGGTACGAATATCCCCCTGATAAAAGCGAAGCTTCTCATAACCGTAATTCTTTGCTAAACGATTGCATTTCTCAATCACATCCGCTTTCAGATCCAGTCCGGTAATCATGGTATCTATTCCTTTCAGCTCATGAAGATAGTAATACAGAGCAAATGTCAGATATGATTTTCCACATCCAAAATCAATGATGTGAACTGTCTCCTCTTTATCCAGTGTAGGCAGAATATCTTCAACAAATTCCAGATATCGGTTAATTTGTTTAAATTTGTCATAACGAGAGCGCACAATCAAACCCTCTCTGGTCTGAACACCCAGATCCACCAGAAAAGGAACCGGTGTCCCTTCCTGCAAAAGATACTGTTTTGTCCGATTATGTGACATATCCGGTAATACCTTTGGAGCTTCACTCTGCCTGCTGCATTTGACAGTAATCCTGCCTTTTTTGCTTACCAGCGCTGTTAGCTTGCCATCCATACTCATTGCTTCCAACTGCCGAAACTCCTCCTGCATATACTGTATGATGCGCTCCTGCATTTCCTCTTTACTGAAGTTTTCGTGAAATACCTGGGTTCCTCTCGTAATAGTTTCCTGAAAATTTATTTTTCCCTTTAGCAGAACGGGACGTACTTTCACCTTTGAAGCCTTCTCCTTGTTCCGGGGATTACTAATAATAATCTGATACAACCTGTCCGACATAAATTCAGAAAGCCTGATTTTTAATTCTTCCATAAAATAGACGTATCCTTTTCTTTTTCCTGTTCAAACACAGTACGCTTTTAGCACCGTTTTGTCAAACACAAATATAGCCATAACCTTGCGTCATGACTATATTTTACTTATTTACCTGCAAAACCACAACTAAAACTTTATGAATCAGAACCTGAGAATTCCCCTTCTGGAATTATGCCTTCTCTTATAAATCTCATAAAATAAAAGAATCTGTACTAAATCACCCATCCATTCCCATTTTTCCGGCGACACGTCCGCTTCGGGGTTATTCTTTTCCTCTTCCCTTTTAATTCTGTCAAGAATGTCCTTTGAAAGCTTATAAAGCTGCCACTTATCAGGATATTCATCATAGATCATGCTTCCCTCATAGTCCAGCTTATCCAAAATCCCCGCAATGACCTTCTGATATCTTTTGGCTTCTGCGGGATACATCTGCTGAAGATACTCCAGGTCCCGGATAATGGAATCTTCCTCCTGATAATACATGGGAAGCGGATAAGTCATATAAAAGGGCAGAATTTTACGTTCATACATAGTAATAACTTCCTTCTGTCTTTACAGCTATCATATGCACTCCTGCTCTTATCTGTGAAATACCTCCGCCAGTTTTCTGGCTTTTTTTACATCTTCCCCATTACACAATCCTGACCCGTAGCGTGCTTTTTCATACAAACCAGCAAAGTCAAGAGCCTCATTTTTCTGTTCCCCAAATAATTTCAGACACCACTCTCTTGGAGTTCCCGTCATTGAAAATGATTCCCTGCTTTTTGAATCCAAAGAAGTCAGCCTTCTTTCTATGGCTCGCCGGTAAATGCGCCGGATTCTCTCTTCCGGTGACAATGCTCTTTTTGCACGTTCAAGCAGACCATCGCCCTTTCCTGTTCTGCCACTTTTTTTGTTTCTACTAATCTTTTCAATCTGATCGGTATGCGTCTCATCTTCAAAAAGACGCAGCTTCATCCTTTGGGCAAATTTCTCCCTTATCAGCTTTACAATGCTCAAAACCGCCATAACAATGAACACGGCAACTGCTCCCAGCGCCAATACTCCCAGCATCAACTCAAGAATCTTCAAAATAAGCGGCGGCTCCACAGCTTCTCCTGCGTCCCAGGGCATAGCTTCCATCGCCTCATAACTTGGGGAAATTATGCTTTCCTCTGTCTCACCACCTTTTATAAGCAATGAAAGCAAAAAAGTGAAAAAGCCAATGATGGCTCTGTGTATAACCTCTCCCACGCGATTCATCCATTCCCTGTCCCCGCATAAAAGCATAGCGGTTCCTGCTACTACCGCAAATCCTCCCGCCAAAAGTGCAGAAGAACGGAAAACATGATTTACTGGAATATTTTCTGTAGTCCGATTATTAATCTCAATGTAGTAAAGAAACTGCTGCAAAAAATAGTACAAAAAATATCCAGCCATAAATCCTGCAGTTGTATAGCAAAGCAATTCTGCACATGCTCCTTCTCCCTGTCTTTGATCAATCAGATACAAAACCCATATGACCGCCCCAAATACCGGTGGAAAAATCGCCTCCATTCCCATTTTTCCACCTCGCATTTTTTTCCCAAAGCTTAGGGTTGCCAGAAGGAATACCGCCATAAACAGCCATATTTTCTGAAAAATACTTTCCTCATAAAAGAATATAACAAACCCACAGGGAAGCGCATGTAAAAAAAGAAAGAAAAAGAATTTCCGGCATTTTTCCCTTATCGCATAAAAAGCTAGCGGTAATAACACAATTGCAAACAGTTCCGCCTTATTAGCCACCACTTTGGCAAAATCCGTCAAAAATACCATTCCCATCGCAAAAACAATGAGGTAATTTAAAATTTCGGCCAGTAAATTTTTCGCAATTTCCACCTTTCGGTTCATGAAGGCTCCTCCACCAAAATAATCCTGTGTTCCGGAATTTTTCCACCACTCTTCTCCTGAACATTCTTCTCCTTAACAATCTTTTTTACAGGACAGATCCATACAAAGTCATCTCCTGCTTCCTCCCGATAATTCACAATTTCCTCAATAAAATCTTCATGCTGGTCCGGCGAAATGAAAATAGTGTAAAGAGAACGATCTGCGTACAGCTTTTCCCTCATGCAGCTTCCAAATTTTACTGTTCCTTCTTCCGTATTGAGTCTGGCAAATGCCTTGTTGATCATCTCCATACATGCAGGATGGGTAAGTTCTTCCATTGTCAGAAGCTGTTCGCTAACACAATCCGGCGCATTAGCAAAAATACTTAACCGAATTCCCCATCTAAGCAATTCTTCGGCAAGTCCAGTACAAAGGCTAATGCTCATTTCCAAAAGCTCCTGTCTACGTAAAATGCTGTAATCTTCCAAATTCATGAAGATTCTTACATTGCTCACCGCAGTATGTTCTCTTTCCCTTACCTTCAGTTCACCTGTTTTTGCGGTAGCCTTCCAACTGATCCGCTTCATCTCATCATAAGGTGCATATTCCCTGATTCCCCGAAAGGTAAAGGGATCCTCCAGCTCGTATCTTTTTGCAGCAATTTCTCCGTTGATTTTTCGAAGCGCCGGTTCCATTCCCTTTGTCGGCAATGTCTTTGGTATCACATACACTATCGCATTGCTTGTTCGGTCTGCTGTCATTTCTTCCGAAAAAAACAGATCTGCCCCTACCAGATTGATCTCGTCAATTCCATAGTATCCCCTTTTCGGACAGGTGATTTCATGCGTTCTTATAATCCTCTGGTAAGGCATCACTGCAAAGAGGTCGTTTCGATAATATTTATCCGTCACGTTCCCATTCTGACTATCGGAGAATTCCAGATACCTGGAACATTGAAATTTCACTTTCAGGGATGATAAAGGAAGACTTTTATGATTTTCCACTGTCTCAAAAAGCCTGACCTTTTCGCCTGCACGCACAGACTCCTTTTCAAAGAAGAGACTGACAATCACTCCCCTGCTCCACCATCGTGCATATAAAATTCTCTGCAGGAAAAAAAGAATTTCTCCCACTAACAGCGTAAAAAAGATGACCATCTCTTCACCTTCCTGTCACACGGAAAAGCTTTCCGCTGGAACAACTGTCTCATTTAATATTTCATTAATCAGATCCTGTGCTTCCTGATCAGTCTGATATCCGTAGCTGAGCTTTAACCGATGTGCCAGCACAGGAATCGCCAGTTTCTTCACATCATCGGGTATACAATAGCTTCTTCCCATAAGAACTGCATGTGCTTTTACAGCCCGCAAAAGAGCCAGGGTTCCCCGGGGACTTACCCCAAGAATCACCTTCTGTTTCTCTCTCGTGGCAGCTACAATCTCAATCATATATTTTTCCAGTTCCGGATGGACATATACCTGCTTTACAACTTCCTTTATCTCCGAAAGTTGTGCCGGTTCCATAACCGGTTTTAAGGCATCAATAGGATCCTCTCTCATAAAACGTTCCATTATGACAAATTCCTGCTCCCTGTCTGGGAGCCCCAGGGAAAGCTTAAGCATAAAACGGTCCACCTGCGCCTCCGGAAGTGGAAACGTTCCTGCGCTTTCAACGGGATTCTGGGTTGCTATCACAAAAAATGGGGTATCCAGCTTAAGACTTTCACCGTCAATGGTGACCTGCCTCTCTTCCATACACTCCAGAAGTCCCGACTGCGTTCTAGGTGTTGCCCGGTTAATCTCATCCGCCAAAAGAATATTGGTAAATACCGGTCCTTTGCGTAGTTCAAATTCACCGGTTTTACGGTTATAAACATTCATACCGGTTACATCTCCCGGAAGCAAATCCGGTGTAAATTGTATCCGTGCAAATTTTCCGTCAAAAGAAGCTGCCAGCGATTTTGCCAGCTTTGTTTTTCCTGTTCCCGGCACATCCTGAAGAAGTACATGCCCGTCTGCCAAAAAAGCACACAGTAAAAGCTCTATGACATTTTCCTTTCCCACTATGACTTTACTGATATTATCAATAAGACTCTTTCCAATTTTTTCTGCCTGTTCTACATTCACATTACTTCTCCCTTTTCTCTGACCTTTCAGCTTGTGCTCTTATATACCACTGTAGTTATAACCATTTTACATGAAACATGAATAAAGAGGTACATATTTACATATATACCTCTTTCTCATCATTTATCAATTACATGAATGCGGGCAAGGGCTCTCTGCAATGCCGTTTCCGCCCGAAGCAAATCTGTCTCCGGCGTTTTGGAGCTCAGACGCTCCTGCGCCCTCGTCCTGGCTGCTTCCGCTCTGCTCAAATCAATTTCATGGGGCCACTCAATAATCTCAGCCATGATGATCACTTCATCCTGAAGAATCTCCGCAAATCCTGCATGAAGCGCCGCCTCTTTGGTTTCTTCCGCCTCTGTGATCGTCAAAATACCGGGGCTGACAATTACGGTGGTGGGCACATGCCTTTTGTATACACCGATTTCACCCTCTGTGGTATTAAATTCCACCATGGAAACCTGGTTTTCATAAAAAACCCGGTCAGGGGTGATGATCTTCAGTGTAAATAAATTATTCTCTGCCATCTGCACCCTCCCTCACTATTTTACACGGGCAAGTACATCGTCAATACTTCCTGCATTAAGGAAATAGCTTTCGGGAATATCGTCGTGCTTACCTTCCAGAATCTCCTTAAATCCACGGATGGTCTCGCTGATCAGAACATATTTACCTTCCAGACCGGTAAACTGTCCTGCTACGAAGAATGGCTGGGATAAGAATCTCTGAACCTTTCTCGCACGGGAAACCACCAGCTTATCAGTTTCTGACAATTCATCCATACCAAGAATTGCAATGATATCCTGCAATTCCTTGTATCTCTGAAGAATCTCCTGAACGCCTCTGGCCGTATTATAATGTTCTTCACCTAAAATTCTGGGGTCCAGAATTCTTGAGGTAGACTCAAGGGGATCTACTGCTGGATAAATACCTAACTCAACAATAGATCTGGAAAGAACTGTCGTTGCATCCAAATGTGCAAAAGTAGTCGCCGGTGCAGGGTCCGTCAAGTCATCCGCAGGCACATATACTGCCTGTACCGATGTGATGGAACCGCTCTTTGTGGAAGTGATACGCTCCTGAAGAGCTCCCATCTCCGTCTGCAGAGTAGGCTGATAACCTACCGCCGAAGGCATACGTCCAAGAAGTGCTGACACCTCAGAACCTGCCTGTGTGAAACGGAAAATATTATCGATGAACAGAAGTACATCTTTTCCGCCTTTATCACGGAAATACTCTGCCATTGTAAGTCCCGAAAGTCCGACTCTCATTCTTGCTCCGGGGGGCTCGTTCATCTGACCGAATACCATTGTGGTCTTATCGATAACGCCTGACTCGATCATTTCGTGGTAAAGGTCATTTCCTTCTCTCGTTCTCTCTCCAACGCCTGTAAATACAGAGTAGCCGCCGTGCTCCGTAGCAATATTACGGATCAGCTCCTGAATCAATACCGTCTTACCAACACCTGCGCCGCCGAAAAGACCGATCTTTCCACCCTTCTGATAAGGACAAAGAAGGTCTACTACCTTGATACCTGTCTCAAGCAGCTCCTGTTGTGTTGACTGTTCCACAAACTCCGGTGCAGGCCTATGGATAGGCTCAAGGCTTACCCCTTCCGGTGCAGGCTTATTATCAATGGGTTCTCCCAGTACGTTAAACATACGTCCTAACGTATTCTCACCAACAGGAACGCTGATTGGCGCGCCTGTCGCGATTGCTTCCATTCCTCTTACCAGTCCGTCCGTTGATCCCATGGCAATACATCTGACCGTATCATCACCCAGATGCTGCGCAACCTCAACGATAAGCTGATTGCCGTCTTTTAAAGGAATCTTAATTGCTTCATTAATTTCCGGCAGTCTGCCATCTGTAAATTTAATATCCAGAACGGCACTGATAATCTGTGTAATCTTACCCGAGCAGAGTTTTCCGCTCGTATTCATATCCGCCATTTTTCCTCCATTCCAACCCGGGGATTCCGGGTTTATATTTTATCATTAAAACTCGCACCTACGAGATCGCATTTGCTCCGGCAATAATCTCTGTCAACTCCTGCGTAATGGAACCCTGACGAGCTCTGTTATAAAGCAGGGTCAGATGATCGATCATTTCCTCCGCATTGCTGGTTGCAGAATCCATTGCCTGCATTCTGGCGCCGTTCTCACTTGCCACCGCTTCGACCATGGCACCATAGATCAGACTGGTTATATATTTGGGAATTAGCATATTAAGTGCTTCTTCATCATCCGGCTCAAAGTTCATAAGCGCCTTCTCATCTCCTGCATTCTCTTCCGTGCCCTCTGCGAAAGCGCTTTCCTGCTCACCGATTTCCACCGGTAAAAGCTTTAAAAGCGTAGGAACATGAACCACCGTATTTTTAAAACCGGTATAAGCAAGATAGATTTCGCTGATCTCGCCCTTTGCAAAAGCATCTAACACTTCCTTACAAATCACCATGGCATCCGCATAAACAGGTTCCTCAATCACATCGGAATAATCCGCCTTGATTTCGTATTTCCTCTGCAGTGCCTCTCTGCCCTTCTTTCCGATTGCATAGATCATCAGATCCTCGTCTGCAAGCTCTCCCCTTGTGACAAGCTTGATCACATTGGAATTATATCCTCCTGCCAGACCACGGTTTGACGTGATGACAATCACAGCCTTCTTTCCGGTTTCTCCGGCCTTTAAATATTTATGATCCAGATTTCCGGTTTTGCTTAAAATAGAGTTTACCGTATCAAACATATAGTGGAAATAGGACTTTGACTTTTCGGCATTCTGCTTGGCTCTCTGGAGCTTTACCGTGGAGACAAGCTTCATGGCCTTGGTAATCTGCTGAGTGCTCTGTATACTGCCTTTGCGCCTTTTTATGTCTCTCATTGAGGCCATAACACTACCCTATCCTTTCCTTATTTCAAAAATACAGCCTTAAACTCTTTGATTGCATTCTTCAAAGTTTCTTCTATTGATTCAGAAATCACTTTTTCCTCTGCAATGCTGGAAGCAATTTGAGGATACTTAGTATCCAAAAACTCAAACAATTCCTTCTCAAAACGGGTAATATCCTCCGTGGGAACGTCAAGCAGGTACTTGTTAGTTGCCGCATAAATGATAATTACCTGATACTGCACCGGCATAGGCTGGTACTGGGGCTGTTTTAAGATTTCCTTGATTCTTTCACCCTGCGCAAGCTTCTCCTTGGTATCCGCATCCAGTTCGGAACCAAACTGTGAGAAAGCTGCCAGCTCTCTGTACTGTGCAAGCTCCACACGGATAGGCGCTGCAATTTTCTTCATCGCCTTGATCTGTGCCGCACCACCTACACGGGATACAGACAAACCTGCATTTACAGCCGGACGGAAACCGGAATTGAACATTTCTGTTTCCAGATAAATCTGTCCGTCAGTAATGGAAATAACATTAGTAGGAATGTATGCAGATACATCACCTGCCTGTGTTTCGATGATCGGAAGCGCTGTCAGCGAACCTCCGCCGTACTCTTCACTCATTCTGGCTGCACGTTCAAGCAGTCTGGAATGAAGATAGAATACGTCACCCGGATATGCTTCACGTCCGGGGGGACGCTTAAGCAGTAAAGAGAGTGTACGATATGCAGCAGCATGCTTACTTAAATCATCGTAAACTACCAACACATCCTGCCCGTTTTCCATCCACTCTTCACCAATGGCACATCCTGCATAAGGAGCAATATACTGCAACGGTGCAAGTTCACTGGCTGTCGCTGCAACAACTGTGGTGTAAGCCATTGCTCCAAACTCTTCCAGCGTATTTACAATAGAGGCAACCGTAGAGGCCTTCTGTCCGATGGCAACATAAATACACTTTACGCCCTGTCCCTTCTGGTTAATGATCGTATCAATTGCAATCGCCGTCTTACCGGTCTGCCTGTCTCCGATGATCAGCTCACGCTGTCCTCTTCCGATGGGCACCATGGAGTCGATTGCCTTAATTCCTGTCTGCAACGGTGTATCAACGGATTTTCTGGTGATAACACCTGATGCAACTCTTTCGATTTTACGGTATTTATCTGTCTGTACAGGCCCTTTACCGTCAATGGGCTGCCCTAGAGCATTCACTACACGACCTGACATGGCATCGCCTACAGGAACCTCAACCACACGTCCGGTGGTTTTAACGGTATCACCCTCGTTGATGTTCTTCTGGCTTCCCAAAAGAACCGCACCAACATTGTCCTCCTCCAGGTTCAGTACCATCCCGTACACTTCCCCGGGGAATTCCAAAAGTTCTCCCTGCATTGCGTTCTCTAGACCATGTACACGCGCTATACCGTCGGCAACCTGAATAACAGTACCAACGTCTGAAACTTCAAACTCTGAAGCATATCTTTTAATCTGCTCTTTAATAACAGAACTGATTTCTTCCGGTCTCAAATTCATGGTTCTTACGCACCTTTCTTAATATTGTATTGTGAAAGCTCTCTCCGGCGATTGCAGGAACCCAAAGGGCGGAGCAATCGGCCTTTCACTTTCACCATGTGAATACCCACACGTTCTTACAGCTGTACTTTCAGCAGCTCACGCTGCAGTTCAAACAGCTTGTTTTTAACACTGCTGTCCACCACACGGTCTCCAATGCGAATGACCATGCCTCCGATCAGGTCTTCTTCCACCTGATAATGCATTTCCATTCTGTGAAAAGAAGTGGTAGAAAGCAATTTATTTTCTATCTCTTTCTTTTGTGCCTCATTTAAACTGACAGCAGTAGCCACATAGGCAATTCCGATCCCTTTATGCTGCTTTACCTTATCAATAAAGAAATTCAGAATGGCATCAATCTCACCATAGCGGTCCTTGGTCACCACAAGATGCAGAAATCCAAGGAGCTCTCTGGAGATACGTCCCGAAAAGACTTCCTCCAATACCTTAAGCTTCTCCTCTTTTAAAATCTTAGGATGATTCATCAGTCTCCCAAAATCAGGATTTTCGTCGAGAAGCTCTTTGAGCGTTTCAACCTCGCCTAAAAATTCCTCTTCTCTGCCACTTTCGGATGCCAGTTCAAACAAAGCTTCCCCGTATGTTGTTGAAACTAGCTTTGCCATGTGCTCTCACCTATTTCCTTTAACGTTTCATTAATCAGGCTTTCCTGTACGGTTGTATCAATAGATGCTTTCACTACCTTGCCTGCCATTATGGAAGCAAGCACTACCATTTCACGCTTCACATCGTCTGCAGCCTTCTGCTTTTCAAGTTCCGCTTCTACCTTGGCTCTCTCGATGATCCGCCCCGCTTCTTCCTTTGCTTCGGCTACGATCCGATTCTCATTTTCCTGGGCACGTTTTCTGGCATCGCTCAGAATTTCTTCGGCTTCTTTGTCAATATTTTTCAATTTTTCTTCATATTGCTGTTTTAAATCCGCCGCGTCTTCTTTATCCTTAGCTGCACTGTCCAGCTCATCTTTGATCTTTGCCTGTCTTTTGGCAAGCATTTCTCTGACCGGATTAAACAGAAAATAAGATGCCGCAAGGAAAAGGACAAACACTGCAATAATCATCAGCGTCGCATCTGTCAAAAGCTGCAGGTCAAGGTCAAACAATCTCGGTTCCATCCGTAAGCCTCCTTTCTTGTTATTGTTGTCATTTGGAAGAATGACCCGCGAGGAGTCTTCCTCCGAAAATGCTGTTTTACAGCATCTTTTTGAGCGTCGAAGAATGACCCGTCAGGGGCATTCTTCAGAATAAGCCTAGTTTTACTTAGACATCGTTCTTTGATGTCTTAGTAAAACTCTTATTCCTATTATTGAGCAGCGCCCAAAAGAGGTCTTACGAATAACAACAGAATCGCCACAAGCAGACCATAAAGACCGGTTGTCTCCGCAACTGCCTGACCGAGAAGCATGGTTGATGTGATTTCAGACTTTGCACCGGGATTTCTTCCCACTGCTGCTGCCGCATGTCCTGCCGCAATACCCTGTCCTACACCAGGTCCGATACCGGCAATAACTGCCAGTCCTGCACCGATTGCTGAACAACCTAAGATAAAGTTAACATTAAAATCCATTTTCATTTCCTCCTTATGCTTTATGCATGATTTATTTTATATTTGTTACTAATCACCTGTGTTGCATGCATCCGTGATATAAGTCATGGTCAACATACAAAATACGTAGGTCTGGATTGCCCCAGAGAACAGATCAAAGTACACATGCAGCGCTGCCGGCCAGATAATGGCAAACTTGGAAAGCAGTGCATAAATAAGTGCCATGATCGCTGTTCCCGATAAAATATTGGCAAACAAACGCAGCGACAGTGAAACCGGAACCGCCAGATCACTGACGATATTGATCGGTGCCCAGATCGGCCACGGGTCGCATAATCCTTTGAGCACACCGGATACCTTCTGATACTTGAACTTATTAAAATGTATCAGTGTAAACGTTATAATGCCCAGCGCAAAAGTCACGCCGTAATCCGCTGTAGGCGGCCTGAGACCCAAAAGTCCCGAGATATTGCTGATCAAAATAAATATAAAAATCGTTCCGATATAGTTCCGAAACCTGACAGCCTGTTTTCCCATTACACCACTTATCATACCGTCCAGCATTTCCACAATCAACTCCACCACATTCTGAAATGCTCCCGGTACTTCTGTGGCATGCTTTACGGCTCGATTCGCAGCAATGCAGAACCCGATGATGATCAGCATAACGATCAGCACACAGACATGTGTTGTCGTGATCCATACTGTCTGACCAAACAGCTCATAAGAAAATACCCCGTGGATCATGAAGTCTACATTGGCTTCCTGAGATAACAATATCCCCTGTCCCATATCTTCACCTCCTTACTTATCCTGCTCCCCGGCAGGTTCTTCTTCTACCAACGGAGGAAGAATCTCTTCTCCGTAAATCTTTACGCTGATCTTTTTGGTTAGAAACTGCATATAAGCAGATACCTTAATAGACATAATTCCCAAAAAGATTAAGAGAGGGTTAGCAATCTGCGTAACCGCCGCCGCTCCCACTACCAGCACAAAGACTAAATATCGAATAATATTGTGAGTGCTCATACTCCGAACCGCCGCCTTCTCCGGAAGATCCAGCGCCCGGTCCAAAGACCACCACATATGACAGGCTCCAAGCATTGCCGTCACGATACCGATCCAGAGTCCCAGGCTGTATCCCGGCCTGTTCCCGATCAGCAAAATCAACAACTGACACACCACACCAAAAATTAAAATACCTGTTTCCAGTTCAAACAGCGTCCGATTAATCTGTGTGATTCTTTTTTTCATCTGTTTTGCTCCTGTTCTTTCTCCCTTTATGCAGATAGGCCGACTGCTCCGCATCGCTCATATAAATCCGTCTGGCAAAACGAAAGACATTCCAGCCGCCCGCCAACGCTCCCACGAAAAAAAACACAACAACCAGAAAATCCGTTTCCAGCCTGCGATCCAGAAACATTCCGAGAAAGGAACAAATAAAAACAGGGACCAGCATGTTTATTCCGAACTGTCCTATCATGGTTAATGCCTGATATACGCTTCGATCAAATTTCACATACGTCTCCCCTTTGCAGTATTTACCTTTTGATTATACTCATTTTTTCCATTCCTGTCTAGGAAAAGGTGGTAAGTTTTTACCATTTATTCTATCTGGAAAAGTACTTGGTAAAAAGTAAACTTTTAATCGGTGCCAGGAAGCGCTGTTATTCTAAGAAATGGATAGATAATAAACTCTAATAAATTAACATTTAGCTGTCCACTAAAGAGTGAATCATTTCACCTTAACGGAGTTCTCAATTGGGATTTGCGTTATTCGATAACCCAGCGCAGATGAAAAGAAATCCTTGAGGAAACAATTCGCGAACGCTTTATCGAGCGTGTTGACGAAAGGATTTCTTTTCATCTGCGCGGCCGTTTCGCATACACATACCTAAACTAAACGTTATTTAAAGCCATCTCTCCATTGACTTTCCCACAATTTGAGAGTAGTATTTCTATAAAGGCAATACCTAAGGAGGACTTATGGCAAATCCTATTTTATACCGCAGGCGGATCATTCCTGAAGAATGTATTTTATTAAAAGACGATGTCATTTTGTCCTGTGACGAAGAGCGTATCATTACTTCCTGGAATGCCCTCCATCCCAAAAAGGACCTGCACCATGGCATGTCCTGTTATTTTTTAAAAGAGGGATTTAAAATAAGCAAATTCTGTTACGAAGACGGCAGCCTTCTATATTGGTATTGCGATATTGTGGATTACAATTATAATTCTGTTGATAACAGTCTGATCGTTACGGATCTGCTTGCTGATGTGATTATCTATCCTGATGGCTTTGTCAAGGTAGTCGATTTAGAAGAACTCGTCACCGCACTGGAATCCCGGTCTATTTCTCTGGACACATTAAAATCCAGCCTGCTTCGGCTTGACAGGCTCCTTGGTCTTATCTATTCCAATCAATTTGACACTTTAAAAGCATATATTGATGATTCAAACGAAATAAAATAATTTTTTCATTTCATCCTTTCCATTACATATACACTTCTAAGTAAATGAATACTCGCATTCTGCCTGTCCCTTTTGGTAGACACATTCGATGATTTCAGCAGGACTCATTTTTTCAATATATGTCAAACAGCGAAAGGCCATCCCATGGCCGACAAAAATAACTTTCTTATAATCTGAATATTTGTCTGCCACACGTCTCATTCTTTGTCTCATATGACTAAGAGTTTCCCATCTAAATTTCTCTCCTGGCGGATACTCTCCATTAAACCTGGTGAATTCATGCGCAAATGCAAAACTTTCTTCCGATGTTTTATATAAATTATTCAGATCCGGTATCCATTCATGTAAATCAATATCAACCTCAACACATATTCCTGTCTCTCTTGAAATAATCTGAGCCGTCTGCAAGGCTCTGGTGTACGGAGATGATACAATAATATCCGCTTTCAGCAGATACACAATTCTGAAAAGAGAGTTTTAATAGAAAATATGTCCGCCAATCTGCGTTCCCGACAGCCCTTCTATCGGCGTTCGGAAAAACAGGCAGTTCCCCACCGTTGTTTTGCCTGACATTGCCTCATCAGCTGCCCGATAGCACGCTGCCGTTGCATGATCTTCCGAAAGTGCCAATGCCAGTCTCCCGCTAGCCACTGGTGAAAACTGTTTATTTTGGTAGATCACGCCTACAACCGTATCCGGAAATACAGAACTCATAACACGGTTCATAACCACCGCTCCTACTGCGACCTGTCCTTCATAAGGCTGATTTCCGGCCTCGCAATAAATCAAATTAGCAAGCAGATAGCGATCCCCGTCTGCAAATGATATTTCCGAAATGTCCCTCCATGCAGACTGTGCCGCAAGCTGAGACAGACGTCGCTCCTCTTCCAGTTCCTTTTGAAGCTGGGCAAGGCTATTTTTCTGTTCCGCGAGCTGCTTTTCATACTCCAACATTTCTGCTTCCGTACTGGAGATCTCGTTTTGATAGCTGGAGATTTTTCCGGAGGTCTGACTTACCAGGCCCGCCACACGGCTTTGCTCTGCTTCTACCTCTACCTTCAATCCATCCAGCTCTTTCTTTTCCTGTTCAAGTTTTGCTTCTTTTTCCTCTATTCCCGTTCTGGTAGCTTTAAATTCCTCAAGCTGTTCCCTGTCATATTTGGACAACTGCTCAATATAATCATTTCTGTTTAGAAGGTCCGAAAAGCTGGCCGCTCCAAAAAGCATTTCCAAAAGAACATAATCCTGCTTTTCATACATAAATTGAATTCGTTTCTTCATGGCTGCATACTGTGTCGCTTCAACCTCTCTCGCCTCTGCAAGTTCTACATTGGTCTGCTCGATTTCTTCATTCTTAGCCTTGATCTGTTCCTCAAGATCTGCCAGATTATTACTGACCTCCGTCAAATTGGAATTCAGATTATTCAATTGCCCTTTCAGTCCTTCCGTAGTCTGCTGAAGGTTCTCCAATTCCTCCTTGCTCTCTCCAATCTTCCCTTCCGTTTTTTCCTGCTCTTCCTTATTTTTTCGGATCTGTTCCTCCAAAGCTGAAATTTTATCATTATCGGCATATGCGGCGGTAGGAAAAATGCATACCAAAAGAACTGCTGCCATGATCGCCGCAATTACTTTTTTCTCTGCTCTTTTCACCGTCTCACCTGCCTTTCCTCTTCCTTATCTTATGCCTCTATCTTACTAATCCTGCGTTTATGATTTTCTCCCTGAGAAAACTCAGTGTCCAGAAAAGTATCCACAATTTCCAGTGCGAGATTCTTTCCGGTAAAACCTCCCCCGAGTGCCAGCATATTGGCATCATTGTGCAATCTCGTCATCTTTGCCAGATAGGAATCCGTGCACAAAGCACACCGGATGCCAGGAACTTTATTTGCTGCAATGGATATTCCGATTCCTGTAGTGCATATCACAATTCCTCTGTCGCATTCTCCCGCCGCGACTGCCTTCGCCGCTGCTTTACCGAAATCAGGGTAATCACAAGAATTTTTGTCAAAACAGCCAAAGTCCTTATATTCCAGTCCCCTTTCCTTAAGGTGTTCCATAATCTGACATTTCAGATCATACCCGCCATGGTCACTTCCTATTGCGATCATATTTCCTTCCTCCATCTTTTCTTTACTCTTTCTATTTACAAGCTGATCAATAT
Organism: uncultured Lachnospiraceae bacterium; assembly: GCA_947174495.1. Taxonomy (GTDB): domain Bacteria; phylum Bacillota; class Clostridia; order Lachnospirales; family Lachnospiraceae; genus Suilimivivens. The sequence goes on from CAMWJC010000043.1 coordinate 20,303, forward strand.
TTTCTTCATCTAATCGTATTATCTTTGTTTCCATTACTAATAACTTTCTTTTTACTCTACCATATTTTCTCCGTTTTGACTACCTGGGATCACGCTTCACACTTGCTTGTCCAAAGATGTTTTTACTTACCATACATAATCTCATGCAAATATTCACGGTTTTTCTCTAAATCAACTTCCAGCACGCTCATCCCCCGGATATTAGCTGGCTTATAAGTTCCCTCGAGAGGTATGCTTCCCTGTTCCAGATCCCACAAAACAAAGCTGCCTGCCTGAAGGCTTAACTGAAAGCATTCATCCTTTGTCAGGTTCGTTGTAAGATTGGGAAGTAAACCGTCCACAAGTTTAGCCGGATTTTTCAATAATGCTCCGGGAGCCTTTTTGATAACCTCTGAAAGCACCTTTCTCTGCCTTTCCGTTCTCCCAAAATCCGTGCCAATATACCGGTTTCGGCTATAAGCAAGCGCCTGAGGACCGTTCAAATGAACTTGTCCTTCTGCGGAAGTATCCATATAATCTGTTCCTTCCGGACGCCCATTAATCATATTGTATTCTACCAGATAAGCATTCACATATTCAAGCTCCGGGCTGGTCAGGGACAGATCCACACCGCCTACCCCATCCACCAGATTGGCAAATGCCTCGAAATCAACCAACATATAACGATTTACGGACACATTCAAATTTTCATTGATCGTCTCCAACAAAAGCTCAGGCCCCCCAAATGCATAAGCCGCATTCAGCCGATTTCCTTCGTGTCCCGGAATATCCACATAAATATCACGGAGTAAAGAGGTCATCTGGATTGTTTTCGTCTTGCTGCTGATTGTTAGAAGAATCATGGCATCCGACCTGCTTCCCTCCACATTTTCCCGGGAATCATTTCCAATCAGAAGGATATTTATCACCCCATCCTCTTTCCATGGTTCATCAGAAAACTTTTCCGCTTCTTCATATGTCATTTCAGCATATAGCTTTCCCAAAAGGAAATACCAACCGCCAAGCACCACTGCCAAAAATACCAGTGCAAAAATCAGCAGTCTCTTCAGTCGGGACTTTCTCCTTTTTTCCCTTTTTCTGCTCATCCCATCCATCACACTCCATTTCCTATATGTACGGATTAGCAAGATGAATGGATTGTATCATCAAACACCCTTTTGCGCAACTCTAATCACCCTTTTTCATTTCAAATGTATAACAGTTCAGCCATGCCCATTCAAGTATTTCATAATCCCCATATGTATCTGGAAGGCAAGCTTTTCCTGATACACTTCATCCGAAAGCTTTGCCGCCTCCTCCCGATTCGACAAAAAACCGCACTCCACGATAACAATGGGCTTCGAAGTCTTTTTCAAAAGAAAGTAGCTGTCGTTCTTCTTCGCCTCCCGTTTATTGTCAGGTTCTAATTCCTTAAGCTGTTCCTGCAGTGTCTCTGCAAGCATTTTACTCTTCTCACTGGTAGCATAGTAAAAGACCTGTGCTCCCTTTACATATTCTTCATGATAACTGTTCTGATGAATACTGACCACAAGCTCTGCTCCGGAGGACTCAATAATTTCCAAACGGCGTTTCATATCCTGCACTTTTTTATTGGAAGCCCCCTCATCATACAGCCCCTCATCTCCTTCTCTCGTCATAATGACTTCGATTCCTTCTGCTTGAAGAAATTGCTTTAAAAGCTTTGCGATATTTAAATTAATATCCTTTTCAAGCTGATCATTAACTCCCACCTTACCCGGATCTGCACCCCCATGTCCGGCATCAATCACCACACAGATTTTTTCCTTATTTTTTATCTGCATGGAGCTCACATAAACTGCGCCTTCCCTTGCCACAAAAAACATGGAAACCAGCAAGATCCCCGCCATAACAATCTGTAGTACGCGATTATTCTTTTCCGTCATATTATCTGCCCCATAGCATGAGATTTCTTTAATATATATGAAGAAAGGTTATATGAAATTCACACGAAATATCTGCACTTTCCCATAACACAAAAAAAGGCGGACATTCGTCCGCCCTGTTATCGATTTAAATATGCTTCGAACTGATCCCATATTTCCGGCTTTTCAAATCCCAGCCTCCAGCTTGCCACTCCGGCAATCTGATATTTCTCCATGATGTTCAGCTTGACTTCAATGGATCGTTCATCTTCTAGCCACACCTGGAACAGGCTTCCGTCTGCGGTATACTCTCCATAATTCTGACAGGTTTCCTCATCCCACTCCAATGTAATGTTATGAGCTCTGACGTATTCTTCCGCCATATCCATTCCAACCGCCTGACTGCCAATCGCACCGTCTTTGGTCTCCCAGATTCTGGTATAGAACGGAACAGCATTGATTACCTTCTCTGCCGGCACCTGCGCAACCGTCTGCTTGATTCCTTCTTCCACAAAATTGATAGACGCAACGCTTCCAGCCTCTTTGCTTCCTGCATAGTGCTCATCATAACCCATGATGATCACATAATCCGCCACAATCCCCTGTTCCGTCCGGTTATAATGATCCGTTCCTCCCATTGGAACATAGTTATCAATGGATAATACCAGCTCATTCAGGCGGCAAGGAATCGACAATTCTCTGATAAACTCTGTGAAATGTTCCCCGCAGTCTGAACTGATCTGCTCAAAATCAATGTTAATGCCATCCAATCCATAAGTTAAAGCTTCATTGACCAGCCCGTCGATCAACTTGGCTCTGGTAGTTGTGGAAGACAGGATAGCATACATATCCAAACTGTCTTTATACTCAATGTTTTCCACTAGCCCCCAGACTTCCATTCCCATGTTGTGAACCTTATCCACATAGTTCTGACTGGCAAAGCTGGTAAAACCGCCATCATTGTCACTCAGCTTAAACCATGTGGGTGAAATCACAGTCAATCCCTTTGTACCGGCAGTCACCTCGCCCAACGTATCATTGCCGGCTGTTCCTGCCACTACATGCCAGCCCAGATTAATCTTACCTTCTCTGGTCTGACTGGTATATACCGGCTCCTCATAATCCGTGACTGGCACCAAAGCCTCTATTCGTGTATCATTAAGCCGTTTATTTTCAACATAACCAATTACAGAATCCGCAGTCTTTACTTTGCTCCAGGTTTCCATCTGTTCAAGGACAACTACCTTATCTCCGGCTGCCACGTCCTCAAGAATTGCGCTCTTCACACCTCCCAGGACCCTGACCGCCGTATCCTTCTTAATATCAGTCACCTGACGTTCATTCCACTGCGTATAAATCTGCAGCCTGTTTGGTTCCGTAAAACTCTCATATTCAAAATTCGTATACTTCTTCACATAATCAATTGCCACATACAAGGTATCTCCTTCATATCTGGCAGGTATATAATCCATCGTTCTGCTTCCATCCTTGTCGGTCACTTCCCTGCTTCCCGTCACGGCACTGATAATATCATCGGGGATTGTATAAAGCAGAAGTCCTTCTCCCCGATCTTCATAAAACCGAGTATTAAAATATTTATGAACCGTATCAAGATCCAGATAATACGTGCCATCCAGAAGTCTGGCGCGTTCTTCGATAATCTCATCCTGCAATACGATTGCAACATCCGTCTCTCCCGCCATCTTAAAATAATCCGCCAGATCTGCACGCTCCTTTGAATACGAATATTTTTCCCACAAGGTTTTCCCAAAGCTTGCTCCGGCTATCACTATAATAAGGACGATTGCAATGACAACAGGCAAAATTTTTTTCTTCATCCCGTAAACCTCCAATCGTCCTAATTATAGCAGACTATTCCTACACCGTCATTACCAATTTTGACTTTTTTTAACAATTTCTGCCGATGCCGGGATATCGGAGTCTTCTTTAACTTCTCGTTTTTAGGGGCTTTCCTGCTAAAGTTTTCCGCTCCCGGCACCGTGCTTTAAATAGAAGGCAATTATCTCCTGGAAATCCGGTCATACCGGATTTCTTTTACTTTTCCACTCCCATCAGTCACATAGTCAGGCATATAAACTGTATCTTCTCTTATGCATTTTTTCAAAATATATTCCGTAGTGGACGGAGCACCATTTAAGTACAACTTTACGCCTGCCCTTTCCATCTTTTCAAGACGTGACTTTAAGGATTCATGTTTGGCATTCTTTTTCAATTTTTCTCCCATCCGTTTCGAATTTTGACATTTTCCAAAAGGACCCGTGATATGTCATGTCAAAAAGATAAATTAATTTCGAAACTGATTATACTTTTCCTGATAATGACGATAATAAAAACAGGTAAGATGCCGGGTACGTATCCAAATAAACTACCGCTGTGAACATTCAAATTGGAGTGAATTATAACAAATGAAAATTTGAACGACTCTGTGCGACAGGCACGAAGCCTGTAAGACTATACCTCCGGTCTCTTATGAATAAAACCGGAAATATTATTTGAAATTTTTGCTAGATTCGTACTAAAAACTTTTTAAAAACATGCCTCCTTCTGATACTTGATTTACCCAGAGGCATCTCACGAGGAAAATCATAGTACTTTTTGCCAAATATTTCAAGTATTTATTTTTATTTTTTATATATTTTTAACAATTTCTGTGAAAAATAAAAAATAATGTTGAATTTATAAATTTTTTTTAAACTGTTTTTCTGTCCTATTGACTTAAATTCACACAAAGTATAATATAATTTTAAGTGAGCGCCCGTATTTCATAAGAAAAGACTGGATTCGGGTGTCACCAAACGGCAGGATAACAGTATCTTAATAGTAAGGATGTGATAATAATATGAAAATAGAAAAAGTAAACGATCATCAGATTCGCTGTACTCTCACCAGAGAAGACCTGGCTGACAGAGAACTAAAGCTCAGTGAACTTGCTTACGGTACCGAAAAAGCTAAAGATTTGTTCCGGGACATGATGCAGCAGGCGTCTTTTGAATTCGGTTTTGAGGCAGAGGATATCCCATTAATGATAGAAGCGATCCCGTTAAATTCCGAATGTATTGTCCTGATCATCACTAAAGTGGAAGACCCGGACGAACTGGATACACGTTTTTCCAAGTTTGCTCCTTCCGTCCATCAGGATGACAACACCCTGGATGATGTTTTGGACAGCATCAGTGACGGTGCAGATGCCGTTCTGGATCTCTTCAAGAAAATCCAAAACGGACGAACAGCAGACTCTGCAGAAACTACAGAAGCGGGAACTTCGGACACCGGCTCCACGGAAGAGGTGAAACGTTCCTTCAAAAACGCACTCCAGAAAAAGCTTTCCGATACTTCCGTTCCTACGGAGCTTACCAAAATCTTTTCCTTTGGCGGTCTTCGTGAGGTAACAGCCGTTTCTCATGTATTATGCAGCTTTTATACCGGTTCCAACTCTCTATACAAGCAGCAGGACGGCAGCTTTTTGCTGGTTGTATCCAAGAGTTCACACACACCGGTAGAATTCAACAAAGTATGCAATATTCTTTCCGAGTATGGGTCCTGTATGAGATCCGTTCCTGCGTCGGAAGCTTATTTAGAAGAACATTTTGAACCTATAATCCAAAATACCGCATTGCAATCGTTATCCTGTATTTAAGCAGCCCCTCCGCTTCTGTCCGTCAGATGCGGAGGGATTTTTTGTAGAAATAATAACAGTTCAGCAATGCCCATTCATAAGTCACCAGAATATACGCTTCGCCAATCCTATAGTGAATTGGCTGGTGACTTATTTCATGTCGGGCGTCCGCCCTATAGAATTGATTGTACAATTTGCCCTTAGTGAACAAGCTCACACGTACAAATTGTACAATCAATTCTGCATGGCTGAACTGTTAATAGAAATAATGCATAAATATGAAAAAAGCTTGGATTTTTACTCCTTTAATGCTAAAATAAGGTGTTTAAACGAAAGTGAAAGGAGTATAATTATGAAAAATTTGAAAAAAAGGCTTCTCGTCGGGGCAAGTGTGTTATCTATCTGTACGCTTCTCGCTCCGCTTATGGCTCTTGCAGCCGAAGAAGAAGCTGCGCTCCCCTCCATGTATGCTACCTTCTGGGCGCTTGTTCCTCCTATTGTTGCAATCTTACTTGCACTGATCACCAAAGAGGTTTACAGCTCCCTGTTCATCGGCATTCTGGTAGGCGGTCTGTTCTATTCCAACTTCAGTTTTGAGGGTACCATCACCCACAT
>CAMWJC010000044.1 GCA_947174495.1 uncultured Lachnospiraceae bacterium
TGCGGCAATGGTAAAGGCAGACGAAAAGCTAATGGAACTGGTGTGGAACAACCTGCTTTCCAATGCAATTAAATTTACGGAACCGGGAGGCCACATTACAGTTAGCCAGACATCGGATGAAAACTACATCAGGGTTTCGGTATCTGATACAGGCTGCGGTATGAGCCAGGAGAGCATGAAACATATCTTTGATAAATTCTATCAGGGCGATACTTCCCATTCAAAAGAAGGGAACGGACTTGGCCTGGCACTGGTAAAGCGGGTGCTGGAACTTATGGATGGGGATATTCAGATTGTCAGCGAGGAAGAGAAGGGGAGTACCTTTACAGTCACACTGCCTGTGGCTGGTAATGAGAACCAGGAGGTGTACGTTCATGGATAATGCGGGAAGACAGCAGAGAAATTTTGTAGGGTATGAGTATAAGGAGCTGCTTACAGAAGACAGCAGATATTCTTTCCTGCTTGACGGGTATGAAAATTTTGGGTGGGAGTTGGATGAGAATCTGCCTGAAAACAGGGAGAACAGGAATCCGGCAGTACAGCAGAAGAAAGTGCTGCGTCTGAAAAGGAACCGTAAGATTGTCAACAAAATGGAACTTACAAGGCTTGAGAGGAATTTTGAGGCGTGTGTCAATGAAATTGATAAGCTGGAAAAGGAAAAGACTTCTATGGCAACAGTGTATGCGCTTGTGTTGGGCATTATCGGGACAGCGTTCATGGCAGGTGCTACCTTGGTAGTGACACCGCAGGAGCCAAATTATATTTTATGTATCATTCTTGCCATACCGGGATTTTTGGGTTGGATATTTCCATATTTTCTCTATAAAAAGATTGTGGGGAAACAGACAGAGCGGGTGACGCCATTGATAGAAGAAAGGTACGATGAAATCTATGAAATTTGTGAGAAGGGAAATAAGTTGTTGCATTGATTGGCGGATGGCTTTTTCTTTACGACTTTTTCTGAGGAGAAATCGTTGAATTAATATTATACAAACAGAATTGAAAAAACAAAAAATCAGATGCTATCATACGTATTCAGGAGTATCAGTACCGAAAGGACAGAAGTGTCTGAGTCGCTGATCAATCAGAAGTATGACGAGCTTTACAGCGTGTGTGAAAAAGCAAACGCTTTATTAAACTAAGAGAGATGAAAAGTATGGACGGAAGAAAAAGGCATAGAGCAGAGTTAAGTGTTAAATAACGATACAGGCTGGGGCATCAGAGGAAGACTGGATATGGAATGTAAATGTGGATAGGACAAGAAATATTGTGGATATATGTGAGAAATACTGTATTCATAAGCTGCCGATGTAAAATTGAGATAACTTTTAGGTTAATAAACACTTTATTCGTCACATATGTGTTGAATAAAGTGTTTATTAAGTGTTGAATAAAATAACGAAAAAGGATATACTGAATATGGAAGGAGTAATATCATGAATTTCGGAATGGAAACAGAGCTGATTGAGTTTAAGAAAACAACTGGTGAGTTGAAAGAAGGTATCATTTCATTAGCTTCTATGCTGAATAAAAATGGAAAAGGTACATTGTATTTTGGAGTAAGAAACGATGGAGAAATCTTAGGGCAGCAAATTGGAGATCGTACATTGCGTGAGATATCTCAGGGGATAGCCAATGCGATTAAACCACAGATTATCCCGACAATTATTGTGGAACTATGTGATGATAAAAATGTAATAAGAGTCACAGCAGAAGGAGATGAAAAACCTTATTCAGCATATGGAAAGTATTATATGAGATCTGCGGACGAGGACAGGGAAATATCACCACAGCAATTACGCAGTTTGATGCTGAGTGTATCGGATTCTATCGTAAATATTGAGGCAAATAATCAGGAGCTAAGTTTTGACCAATTAAAGATGTTGTATGTTGGAAATAATCTTACGCTTCGGGAGAATACCTTTGAGCAGAATTTAAATTTATTAACGCGCGATGGAGCTTACAACTTAATGGCAGCTATTCTGGCAGATTCTAACAGCTACTCTATTAAAGTTGCAGTATTTCGTGGTACAGATAAGACGGATTTGGTCAAGCGGAATGAATATGGTTATAAATGTATGCTTGTAGCTGTGAAGCAGGTGTTGGACTATATGGAAGCGCTGAATGATACTATAGTGGATGTAGGGGGGAGTCTTAGAAAGGAAAGCAGGTTGTTTGATTTTCCATGTTTCAGGGAGGCTTGGTTAAACGCCTGTCTGCACAATCGCTGGTCGAGACAGACACCACCTGCCGTGTATATGTTTGAAGATCGCATCGAGGTTATATCAGTGGGAGGGTTACCGGAGGGGCTTACATTGGAGGAGTTTTATGAGGGAAAAAGCAAGCCGGTGAATCTTGAATTACAGCAGATTATGGTTCAGTTGGATTATATAGAACAGACTGGACATGGTGTACCGCTAATTGTATCTAAATATGGGAAAGAAGTGTTTGATATTACAGAGAATTTTATTACGGTGACAATCCCGCTGAATAGGCAGACCAAAGAAAGAAATGACTTGGAAAAAAGGGAAAATGAGCTGCTTGATAGCAAGGACGAAGAGATACTTATTTTAATGAATAAAAATAGTAGCATTAGTGTGAGTGAAATTAGTAGGCAGATTGATTTGGGAACGACTACGCTTACAAAGCGAATCCGTCGCTTGAAAGAAGAGGGATTTGTTGAGCGAAAAGGCTCTAAGAAAAAAGGACAGTGGATAGTAACAAAAAGATTTTGTGTTTGACTTATAATGAACTTTTAAAGCCGTATTAGATTATAAAAATTATGTATGGAAAGGTGATGAAAATAATGTATGTAGATGAACAAATAATTTAAGAGATAATTTGCCGGAGGAATTGTAGCATAATTGTATTTCTGAAATTTATATGTTAGAATAGATGCCTAAAATAGAAAACAAATATTCGGAATGATAAAACGGAGAAATGAAGATGAACATTACGGGGACAGAAGCCGCAAGCACAAAGAAAAACCGAATTTACCACATTATTTACACAATTATGCTCGTCTTTTTTATTTTCATGCTGATATGGGCAGCAGTAGTAAACCGGGGGCAGTCGCCGGCAACGTTGCTTTCCGAGGGAAATATCGCCTTTGACGAGGGATGGTATCTGGAGGATGGCAGTGCGGCTGATGTTGGTCATTTAAGTAAGATTCCCTCCGTGGTACCCTATCAGGAGCAGAGCGTTTATCACGGATTGCCGGATGATTTGAAAGAGGGAATTTCTCTGTGTTTCCGCTCCAAAAACATTGATTATCAGGTATATGTGGACGGAGAGCTGCGTTATGAACCAGTGCGTCGGGAGAGCAGAGTCTATAATAAATCTTATGGAAATAGGTGGAATTACGTTCCACTTTACCGCAGCGATGCCGGAAAAGTTTTGGAAGTGCGTTTTCATACTGTGTATGAGGGCGGCCGGGCATGCGTAGACCATCTCTATCTGGGATCTGCAGCCGGAGAGATAGTCGGCATATTTTCCAGTAAGGCGGTGGCTTTTACTACATGCCTGCTCATATTATTTGTCGGGCTGCTGCTGATCGTGGCAGACATTCCGGCCAATTTGCAGATGAATAAAAATCACGAGTTGCTTTATCTTGGTCTGTTTGCCATAAGCATTGTGATTTGGTGCCTGGCGGAGACAAGTCTGCTGCAGTTTTACACGGATGACAGCAGGCTTATTCAGCTTATGTCTTGTTGCGCTCTGAGTATGATCCCTATTCCCCTGGTACTTTACTTGGATGCGGCTTTTGGCTTTAAGGTGAGGACGGTAGTCCCGATCATCTGTGGACTGTCTGCGGTGGAGTTTGTCATTTGTACTGTCCTGCATTTCGCAGGGGTGATGGACTACCACGAGACACTGATTCTTTCCCACATTATGCTGGCAATCTCGGTATTTTTGCTGGTGTATTCTATCCTGAATAAGGTGTTTCGGGAGGGAATAGGCAAGATAAGGAATATTTATAAAATATTGCGTATCATCGGATTCATGGGACTTAGCTTTGCCGCAGTGATAGATATTATAAGATATTATCGGGGCAGCACTAACGACAACGCTATGTTTGTGCGAATCGGTCTGCTGATTTTTATATTGTGTTATGGCAGCTCCAGTTTGGAGAGAGTGATTAACGCGGTAAAGCTTGGGGTGCAGTCGGAGTTCGTCAGCCAACTTGCCTACCGGGACGGCTTGACGGGCATCGGTAACCGGACGGCTTTTCAGGAGCGGCTGATGGAGCTCGAAAAAGAAAAGCAGCAGCTTCCCGGAATTGCCATTATTATGTTCGATGTAAATGACTTGAAACTTGTAAACGACAATCAGGGGCATCAGAAGGGGGATGAACTTCTGGTATGCGGTGCGGAAATTATCAAGACGGCAGTGGAATCTGTGGAGGGAACCTGCTACAGGATTGGCGGAGATGAGTTCGTAGGTATCCTGTGCGGCGAGGATGTGGCCGGACGCTGTGAAAAGGTGGTTATCTGTTTTACCAAGGCTATGGAAGACTACAATGCTGTGAAGGGACAGCCTTTCCACATCAGTATTGCCAGCGGCTATGCGGTTTACGACAAGCTTCAGGAAAAGGAAATGTTGATGGATGTATATCAACAGGCGGATGTTCATATGTACGAAAATAAGAAAATAATCAAGGCAAAGAAAGGTGGATACTCTTAAAGAATAAAAATTGCGGAAGCTTTCTCTTTTTGTATTTTCAAACTTAATGAAGCGAACAGATTCAGTGAAGGGAAGATATGGTAATGTATCAGAAAAATGCGGAAAGAAAATTTAAGAATATGACAACCATATTCCTATTAAAGAAAGAAAATATGAAAAAGTTTTTTATATTTTTTATCTTGGTCATGCTTTATTCTTTGTGTGGATGCAGCAGAGAAGCGGATAATGGATCGATGTCGGTGGATGTCGCTGACCATGGGTATCCGATAAGGGAAGATTCTGATATGCCAGAAGACTGTGACATTGCAGACGGATGCGAAGAGGAAACGGAAGCGGAGGCAATCAATAGGACTATGATAGCGGAGGCTCTTCATATTGATGAGAATAGCAGAAGTATTCGTTTTATATTGGGGTGTCTGAATACGATTGGGGTGGGACAGATTCAAAGCGCTGAGAGTATTGTGGCTGAAGGAGAAAAAGCAATTGATCTGATTGCAGAAGACGGCACAAATTATCGAATTTATTTATCAGGAAGCGGAAGCGTCGAATCTGTAAAAAATCTTGATACCAACGAATGGCCAATACGATCAGATAGATAAGTAAGATGTTTGTAGAGTATATATCTTTACATTAAAAAAGCGGAGGGTTATTATGAGACTCGGAATTTCATCAGCACTGGAGCATAGTTCACCAAAAGAGTGGGCTGAAAAACAAAAAGCATTAGGATGTAAGGCAGTTGTTTTTCCGATTGATAGTAAGGCGGACATTTCGGAAATTGACGCCTATGCAGATGCAGCCCATACATGCGATCTTATGATTGCGGAAGTCGGAATATGGAAGAACCCGCTTTCTTCAGAGGCAAGTGAGAAAAAAGAGGCGATGGAATATAGCGTGGCGCAGCTTAAATTAGCGGATTATCTGAAAGCGAGATGCTGCGTGAATATTACAGGAACCACAGGATCAAGATGGGATGGTGCCTACCCACAGAATTTTAGTGAAGACCTGTGGAAACAGTCCGTGCGTATGATACAGGAGGTGATTGACAGGGCTGATCCGAAAAATGCTGCTTTCACGATTGAGCCTATGCCATGGATGATTCCGACAGGACCGGATGAATACTTGCAGTTGATAAAAGAGGTAAATCGGGAATGCTTTGCGGTGCATATGGATTTCTTTAATATGATTAATTGTCCGCAGAGATATCTTTTCCACGAACAATTTATGGATGAGTGTTTTCAGAAGCTGGGTAGTTACATCAAAAGCTGCCATTTAAAGGATGTGAAGCTGCTGCCGGAGTTTACTTTTCAGCTAAAAGAATGTGCATGTGGAGAAGGAGAGATTAATTTAGAACGCTATATTCGCCGCATTAACGAAATAGACCCGGAAATGCCTGTAATTATTGAGCATTTGCAGGAGGACCGGGATTATATAGAGAGCGTGCGGTATGTGAAAGAGCGGTTGAGCTTAGTGTAAATAAGTTTTTATCAAATAAAAGAAAGGCGGATTTGTTATGTTGAGAGAGAGAGGTTTTTACAGAGGTGTTAATTTAGGCGGCTGGTTATCACAGTGTGATTACAGCGAGGACAGACTGAATTATTTTATTACCGAACCGGATTTTCAAAAAATTGCTTCCTGGGGAATGGATCATGTAAGGATTCCGGTTGATTACAATGTTCTTGAAAATGAAGATGGTACATACAATGAGAGCGGTTTTACACGTATTGAGAATGCCATTGGATTTGCCAGGAAATACGGGCTGAACGTGGTTGTCGATCTGCACAAGACAGCAGGATTTTCATTTGACACAGGTGAAAAGGAAACAGGATTTTTTGAGGACGAAAAGTATCAGGAACGCTTCTATAAGCTGTGGGAAGAGTTGGCCAGACATTTCGGGAAATATTCGGACAATGTGGCGTTTGAGCTTTTGAATGAAGTTACGGAGCAGCATTTTATTGATGCATGGAATCGGATCTCTCACGAGTGCATTAAACGGATTCGTGCCTATGCACCTGATACGTTGATTCTGCTTGGCAGCTATTGGAACAACAGTGCTGAGGCAGTAAAAGATTTAGAGAAGCCCTATGATGACAAAGTTATCTACAATTTCCACTGCTATTCACCTTTAGAATATACGCACCAAGGCGCACCGTGGGTGGATTGTATTGATCAGGATGCGAGATTCCATTTTGAAGATGTGGAAATTACACCGGAGTATTTTGAAGGATTGTTTGCGGAGGCAATGGAAAAAGCAAAAGAAAACGGGACAACCCTTTATTGCGGAGAGTATGGCGTGATCGACAGGGCTGACCCCGAAGATGCCCTAAAGTGGTTTAAGGTCATAAACAGCGTGTTTGAAAAGTATCAGATTTCAAGAGCGGCCTGGAGTTATAAGGAAATGGATTTTGGCTTGTCTGACAGCCGTATGGACGGTGTGCGGGAGGAATTAATTAATTATCTGTAGTTATTATGAGAGCCTTCGAAGAGTTGAAATATTCGAAGGCTCTTTTTTACTTCAAAATCAATTATGCCGGGACAGTTTTCTGGCTATGGTAAAAGCAAACTGACTTAAAAGAAGTTAAAAAGGTTAAAAAAGTTCATGACATTAACTTGACTTGGCAGGACTATGGAACTTTGTGTAGTAAATAGTCTTCCGGGGTATTTTCTAATGAAAATTGCCATTATGTGGAGGTTAATGGAAAAAATTACGTTAAAATGTTGGCTTTAAATCTGAAAAGTGAAAAAACTTGACATTTTACAATGTGATGTTTATAATTAATATCTGTACTATGTTAATTGCATGTAACACTGGACACTGTATTGTATACAAGTATTCATAAAGGAGCGAATGGATGCAGGATTCATTCTTTTTTGTCGTTCTGAATGCTTTGCAACAATGAAGCGTGAAAGTGTGTAAAATCTAAGAGAGGAGAAAAAATATGAAAAAGTGCAAAGTACAAAAACTGCTTGCAGCTTTATTGACAGCATCTATGGTGCTTGGTCTGACCGCATGCGGCGGCGGAAGCAAGGAACCGGCTGTTGAGACAACAACTAATGCCAATGAAGAAGTAAGCCAGGCTAATGAGGAAGTCAGTGAACCTGTTGATGATTCTACTGGCGAAGCTGAAGAAACCGGTTATGTAGGACCTAATTGGGAGGAGCTCGACGCGATGAGCTATGATGAAAGGTCCGATGCCCTTTATGACTATAATCTGGGCGAATTCAATGAGTACTATCAGGTAGCAAAAGAAGAAATTACAGATTTGGATAAGCGTATGGCGCTGATGGGTGTCGCTGAAGCGAAATTGTTAGAGTCCGGCGTATTCCAGCCTGTTCAGAGTAACGGCGGCGGTTATGCCATGACCCGTATCGTACCTCGTACCGGCACCACAACACTCTGGGGTCTGGATGAGTACAAGTGGTATACCTATATGGTTACTAACGAACTGCTTCGTTCGGAAGACAGAGCTGAGCTGGTTTCCATATGGGGAGAGTGCGAGACAGCAGATGATTGGAATGCTGCAGCAAAGGCTTTCCTGGAGGAGAAAGGCTACACGCTGAATGATACATACAACTATGAGATTAGCTATCAGTTGGTAACATGGGATGTTATCGCTACCAGTATGACGAGTGATTCTTACTTTATTTCATGTACTTATACAGGACTGCTGGAATATGATGTGATGAATCAGCAGCAGCCTGCTTTGGCTGAAAGCTATGAGGTTTCTGCTGATGGTCTGACTTATACATTCCATATCCGTCCGGGTGTGAAGTGGGTTGACCAGCAGGGTCGTGAAATTGCTGAAGTAACAGCAGACGACTGGGTGGCTTCCATGCAGCACGTGGCTGATAATGATGGTGAGCTGGGATATCTCATGACTTCTACTGACGGATGCGGCATTAAGAATTATGACGCATGGGTGAACGGTGAACTTTCAGACTTCTCAGAAGTAGGTGTTGAAGCTGTGGATGATTATACTCTGGTATACACACTGGAGGCTCCGTTCCCTGCTTTCCTGTCTATGATGGGATATGGATGTTTTGCTCCGTTAAACCGTTCTTTCTATAAGTCCCAGGGTGGTACTTTCTCAGCAGAAGGTGATGAATATACACCCGGTAATTATGGTACCGATCCCAGCCACATTGCATACTGCGGCGCTTATCTGGTTACCAACTATACTGAAGATAATGTTACCAGCTACACAGCAAACCCTGCATACTGGAATCCGGATGCAATCAATACTCCGAATATAAATATTTACTATAACGACGGATCTGATACACTTCGTATGTATAATGATACGAAGGATAATGTTTGCTCCGCATGCGGATTTAACTCTTCCGCACTGGTACAGGCACAGCAGGATATCCCGGAGGGAGAGACAGAGACATACTTCGATCTGTATCACTATGTGTCTGCAACTGACGGTTCAACTTTCTGCGGTTGGGTAAATGTTAACCGTGCGACATGGACGAACTACGATGATACCAGCGTAGGTGTTTCCAGTCAG
This sequence comes from uncultured Lachnospiraceae bacterium, assembly GCA_947174495.1. Lineage (GTDB taxonomy): Bacteria > Bacillota > Clostridia > Lachnospirales > Lachnospiraceae > Suilimivivens. Next base: position 9,192 of record CAMWJC010000044.1, read on the forward strand.
ACAGATGAAGATAAGGCAAGGACGAGAGAAGCCCTGAGCAATAAGAATTTCCGTCTCGCTATGGCAATGGCATTTGACAGAGGAGCTTTCAACGCAACGAGTGTGGGAGAGGATCTGAAGTATGCAAGCCTTAGAAATGCTTATGTACCCGGAACTTTCCAGAATTTGGTAAATGATACAACAATTGATATTAATGGCGAAAGCGTTACTTTCAAGGCAGGTACCTACTTTGGAGAAGTCGTACAGGCACAGTTAGATGCAGACGGAATACCTCTTAAGGTATGGGATCCTTCAGCTGATGATGGCGTAGGTTCCGGCGACGGTTTTGACGGCTGGTACAGTGAAACTAATGCAGTAGCATATCTGGATGCTGCAATTGCTGAATTGGCACAGGTTGGCGTTGAGGTTTCTGTAGAGAATCCGATCTACATTGATATACCTTGCGGTTCTTTCGCAGAATATTATGCTAACAGAGCTAATGCTTACAAGCAGTCAGTTGAGAAATCACTTGGCGGAAAGGTAATTGTAAATCTGGTAGAATTTGATGATCAGACTGCATATACCTATTCTTATTACCGTATCAGTACCGGAAATGAGGCAAACTTTGACGCTGCTCCGGGTACTTCCGGTTGGGGTCCCGACTATGGTGATGCGCAGACTTACCTTGATACGATCCAGCCTTATGGTTACATGTGTAAGAACATTGGTTTGTATTAAGATATAGCAGTGAAAATCTAAAGCACTGGTGGAGGTGCGGGGGAGTCTTACTTCTCCGCGCTTCCTTATATAATGGAATGTTCTTCTTTCATGAAAAAGAGCATTTCATGGAAGAAGAGTATTTCATAGAAGAGTGCTTCATAGAAAAGGGCATTCCGGAAAGGAGTAGAAAGTGGCAAAATATATACTGCAACGAATTGTAAAGGGTATACTTTCTGCAATCTGCGTGGTGGTTCTTATCATGATACTTGTCTATTCTCTGATGGATAGGGGAAATATCTTTGGGGGTGACAGTAATTACACAAAGACGCAGAGTAATGCAAGAGTGACTTATGAACAAAGCCGCTACCAGGCGTTTGGGTATGTGGATTATGTGAATTATTCAGACTATATTACCAGACAGGTAAAAAGTGGAGAACTTGATGAAGAAGACAGAGCAGCAGCAGCGTTTATAGGACAGACGCCGGAAAAGGATTCCGAGACTGCAGCTGAATATATTAAGAAATTTACGGAAGAATACGAAAGTCAGGGTTATACGGTTGTGCGCCTGGATGCAGATAAAAAAACCAACGGCCGGGTGAAGGACGGAGGACAGGCAGCCATCTTTGCAACCAGAGATAAGCCCATGGCGAGTCGTGTTATCTCTTATTTTACAGGAATGTTTTTCATTGACAATATTCATTTTGTGGATGAAGATACGGATATTGGAGAGCGCGGGCTTACCTTTACGCTTCATGATCCGCTTTACGGCGGGGAAAAATTTTCTCCGGCTATTATCGGAAATGGCACGAAACATAAATATTTAGTATATTTTGACAAAAAATTCCCTTATTTTCATCAGAATTTACTGACGCTTAATCTGGGAGAGTCTTATACTGTGAACCGTGGTGTGGATGTGTTTGAGACAATGACTGCATCCCAGGGTACTTATGTGCTGAGTTCTGTGAGTTATCCCACAGGACATGTTGAGCAGAGCGCTGATGACCTGCACACCGCTACCTATGCGGAAGGATCTCTGGAGCTGAGCGAAATGTATGCTGCGCGGTTTACGGATGATTACACGAATACAATCACCACCAAAGGAAGCTTGTCAAAACTGGGATATTCCTTTGTGATTGGTATTATATCGACTATAATTGCCTATGTTCTGGGGCTTCCCATTGGGATTCTGATGGCTCGCTTCAAAGATGGCATTCTGGATAAAATCGGCACCATATATATTGTATTTATTATAGCTGTGCCTTCTCTGGCATATATTTTCCTGTTTAAGGCGATTGGCGGAAGCGTATTCAAACTTCCCACATTGTTTGATATGGATTCTTCCAGTAAGCTTATGTTTGTCCTGCCTATTGTTTCTCTGGCGCTGCCCAGCATTGCCAATCTGATGAAATGGATGCGGCGTTATATGATCGATCAGATGAACAGTGATTATGTAAAGTTTGCCAGATCAGGCGGTCTTAGCGAAACAGAGATCTTTACAAAGCATATTTGGAAGAATGCTGCAGTTCCTCTTGTCCATGGCATTCCGGCAAGCATCCTTTTTGCTATGACGGGAGCGATCATTACGGAGCGTGTGTACGCGGTTCCCGGTGCAGGTAATCTGCTGACTCAGGCTATTAACAAGTATGATAATGGCGTAATTGTAGGCGTTGCTCTGTTCTATGCAATCCTGACAGTAGTTTCCATTATTCTGGGAGATATTCTGATGGCCAGTGTAGATCCGCGTATCTCATTTACATCGAAAGGCAGGTGATAGGAATGTATGAGGAATTAAAAAGTAAGACCGGTTTAAAAACCGAGGAACTGTTCGCTCAGGTGACGCACAGCGATGCAGAATCGGAAAAAATAGCGGCACCCAGATATTCCTATTGGAAGTCGGTGTTCCGTGTATTCTTCCGGAACAAAGTGAATATTGTGATATTGAGTCTTTTGATGTTTGTGATTGTGTTCTCATACATTTATCCTGCGCTTACAGATTATGATCCATATGCCAATCTGCTGGATGTTGCAGGCAAGCATCTGTCCCCTGGCGATGCTATGGAACATTTTGGCGTTGGTCTGAAATGGATTCTTGGTTCCGGTGCAAGCGGGGAGCCGACCTTTGACGCAGTTTGGAACGGAGCGAAGATTTCAATCTCTCTGGCATTTATGTGCGCGGCCATAAATATGACCATAGGTGTACTTTTGGGAGCAGTGTGGGGATTTTCCAAAAAAGTAGATATTATTATGACGGAAGTTTACAACATTATCGGAAACGTACCTATGATTCTGATCATATCGGTGCTTTCCATGTTGTTTTCACCTACCTTCTGGACGATGGTGTTTGCGCTTACGATTGTCGGATGGCTGAGTATTGCTTATTTTATCCGTACGCAGGTAGTGATCATCCGTGACCGGGAATATAATCTGGCATCCAGATGCCTTGGTACTTCTACGATAAAGATTGCAGTGAAAAATATTCTGCCTTTTATGACCTCCGTAATTGTAACTTTGCTTGCTACGGAGCTTCCGTCCTACATTTCCTATGAGGTGTTCTTGGCTTACATTGGAATGGGTATGAGTGATATGTCTCTCGGACGTTTGATTTATGCGGCTGAGGCAGCCATGGTGACGCCGGGCTGGGAATTGGAATTCTGGGGTCCTGTAGCAGTTGTTTCTATCATCACGATTGTACTGTATGTGGTGGGACAGAATCTGGGTGATGCATCCGATCCCCGGACGCATATGTAGGAGGTAGAGCATGGAAAATAAAAAAGTATTGTTGTCTGTCCAGGATCTGGAGGTAAAATTCCGTGTCCGCGGGCGGATATTGAAAGCAATTCGAGGGATATCTCTTGATATCTATGAGAATGAATCTATTGCTATTGTAGGCGAGTCAGGATCGGGTAAATCGGTTTTTACCAAAACATTTGCCGGTATGTTGGACTCCAATGGATTTGTCAGTAATGGACATATTGTATTTCATGATGAGGAATTATCGGATACACACGCACAGTTAAGTGATAGTGCACGAAGCAAAATTGCTTCGTTTAAGGGAAAATTGGACGAATATTCCCTGTTGGAGAAGGGAGCTTCTGTTTATCGGGAATTGCTTGCTCTTCAGGCGGAGAAGAGGGATCGCTCTACGATCAGTGAAGAGGAAAAGGCCGCTCAGGAAAAAGAACTGAAGGAGCTGCGGTTTGAGCGTACAGAGGTTTATAACCGCAAGACGGCATTGGATCGTTCAAAAGACAAGGCGGAGATTAAAGCTGCACAGGAAAAGATTTCCAAGTTGGATGCACAGATTAAAGAACTGGAAACCCGCAATAAGGAGCAGATCCGCAAGTACGAAGAAGCTGCCAGCCATGATACGGAGTATCTGACACAGTATGCCAAAAGGGAAGAGGAACTTCAGGCGAAGTATAAAGAACTGACGCATGGAGCGATATCTAAGGAAGTTTCAGACAGAAACGAAATCCTGGCGAAAGAGATATATCTGTCTGTTGCCAGAGGCGATTTCAGGCGTCGTAATAAAGTCACCAAAAAGCTGATGGAATCCTTTAAAGAGGCAATGAAGCTGGGAATTGACTGGAATGACGAGGCGCAGCATAGCAGTATTTACGATGGTATTACGCCGAGGGTAAAATATATCAGCGAAACGAATACCGAATTGATCGGCCGTTGTATTTTGGATCTGGCTTACATGCAGTTTCCCAAGGATTGGGCGCAGGTCCGCGGTAAGAAGATTGCTACTGTATTCCAGGATCCTATGACATCCTTAAACCCAATTATTACAATTGGAAAGCAGATTTCTTCAATTATTATAAAGCATCAGAACTGCACAGAGGCACAGGCCAGGGCACAGGCGTTAGATCTGATGCATAAGGTAGGTATTCCAAATCCGGCTGACCGTTATGATGATTATCCTTTCCAATACTCCGGCGGTATGCGCCAGCGTATTGTTATCGCGATTGCGCTTTCCTGTCAGCCCAAGATTTTGATTTGCGATGAGCCGACTACAGCGTTAGATGTGACTATGCAGGCACAGATTTTACAGCTGATCAAAGATCTGCAGAAGGAATTTAATTATACAATTGTTTTCATAACCCATGACCTTGGTGTCGTGGCTAATATTGCCGACCGTGTGGCGGTAATATATGGAGGGCAGATCATAGAATTGGGTACGGTAGAGGATGTGTTCTACGATCCGCGTCACCCTTACACCTGGGCGCTGCTGTCATCGCTGCCCCAGTTGGCGGAACCTGATGCGGAATTGTATTCCATTACCGGTACGCCTCCTTCTCTTTATAATGAAATTACGGGAGACGCGTTTGCTCCTAGAAATCCATACTGCATGAAAATAGATACATTATTGGAACCGCCCATGTTTCGGGTCAGTGATACACATTTTGCCAAAACATGGCTTTTGGATCCTGATGCTCCGAAAATTGAAAAGCCGGAGGCAATCTGTAATCTTCATGAGCGGCTCATGCAGGCATACAATATTCAGGGGGTGTGATCGTGTCAAATATAAATTCAAAATCAAAAGAAAATTCCGCTGCTGTTTTTCCGGAGCATGGACCGCTTGACGAAAACGGGAGAGAAATCCTGCTGTCGGTCAAAAATGTTGATATTACTTTCGGAAAAAAGGATAATGCGGTCAAGGCCGTACAAAATGCTTCCTTTGATATTTATAAGGGAGAAACATTTTCTCTGGTAGGTGAGTCCGGATCAGGAAAAACTACCGTAGGACGGGCTGTTATTCGTGTAAATCCTCTGGCAGGCGGCGAGATCCTGTATAAAGGTGTTCGTATTTCAGGCAAAATTCCTCACGCACTGGACCGCAAGGTGATCCGTAATATCCAGATGGTGTTTCAGGACCCGGCAGCCTCTTTGAATGACAGAGCGACGGTAGATTATATTATCTCCGAGGGATTGTACAATTTCCACCTCTACAAAAGTAAGGCGGACCGTCAGAAAAAGGTGGAAAAAATGATTAATGAGGTAGGATTACTACCTGAACATCTGACCAGATATCCGCATGAGTTTTCCGGCGGACAGAGACAGCGTATTGGTATTGCCAGGGCTATGGTAATGGAACCGGAACTGGTAGTGGCTGACGAGCCTATTTCAGCGTTAGATGTATCGATTCGTGCGCAGGTACTGAATCTGATGAAGAAATTCCAGCGTGAGAAGGAGATTACTTATCTCTTTATTGCCCATGATCTTTCGGTGGTGCGGTTTATTTCGGATCGTATCGGTGTTATTTATAAGGGGAGAATTGTAGAGATTGCAGAGGCGGAGGAACTTTTTAATTATCCGTTACATCCGTATACGCATTCCCTGATTTCAGCAATTCCGATTCCTGATCCGAAGCTGGAAAAAAATAAAGTGCTATATACTTATGATCCTTCCATGCATGATTACAGTGAGGAAGAACCGGAGTTAGTCTGCATCGGTCATGACCATTATGTATATGGAAGTAAAAAGGAGATTGAAGAGTACAAAGCTGTAAGAGATAAAAATGAGCCTATTAAATCCATAACCATTGATTTTTCCGGAAATGGAAATATGCACGAGACGCAGGAGACGATGGCTTCAGAGGATGAGATCAAGCTTCCGCCTGTTCATGATACGGGCTCTTTCCTCTATAAGCTTTTGTCCTTCTTCCTGCCGATACCCGGACTGATTGCTGCATTTATCTTCAAACGCATCAATTATATCCGTAACTACAAGGCATGTAAGAAAGGCGCGATTGCCGGTCTGATCACTCTGGGTGTGATCATTGTTATCTTCCTGCTGTTGATATGGCTGGCGACGGTATAGTATTTCAGCAGGAAGCCAAGCGTAAAGCGCGGCAGACGCGTAGAAGCTGAATTTTCGAGTTCAAATAAAGTAAAAATTATATGGCGCACGGGGGTTTACGGACTTCCGTGCGCCGTGTCAGAAGAACGCAAAATGAATAACAATTCCGGGCATCGTCTGTGCGGCGGCAGAACCGGAACAGGAGGTTTATTTTGAGAGAGACCAGAGCCGGAGGGAAGGGAAGAGACCTTCCACATCCAAAACCAGTGAATAAGATAGATATCTCAGCAGAACACGGGCGGCTGAGATTGATTCTGGCTGTCATATTTTTGGTGGTGGGAGCGTTTTTTATTGCTTATGGTGTAGCGAATCTGTCATCGAAGGATTCCGGATGGAATGAAATTGAAGTAAATTCTTCAGAACTAAATTGCAGTGGCGATTTTGTGTTTTTGTATTGTCTGGGCAAGGATGGCGCATCAGCTAAAACGGAGAATAAAGAGCTTACTGCGCTCTATTCCGATGCTACAGAATATGCTTTTCGGATGTTTACCAATGACGTAGGATATGAGAATGTTCATAATATGTATTATATCAGCCGTCATCCAAACGAGGAGATGGAGATAGATGATGTTTTGTACCGGGCATTTTCGCTGATACGGGAATCCGGGGACCGAAGTCTTTATTTGGCACCTGTCTATGAACTATATGACGGTTTATTTCACTGTACGGAGGAATATCAGACAGTGGAATATGATCCTTATCGGAATCAGGATGTGGCGGATTATTATGCTTCCATAGCCCGTTTTGCTAATGATGCGCAGATGATAGATATGGAGCTGCTTGGGGAGAACAGAATCTGTCTGCGGGTGGCCGAGGAGTATCTTACTTTTGCTTCGGAGAATGAGATCGAAAGCTTTATTGATTTTTATTGGACGAAGAATGCCTTTATTGCGGACTACCTGGCTGAGGAGATACTTTCCGCAGGTTATTCCAGGGGCTGTATTTCCAGCGTTGACGGATTTACCAGAAATCTGGATCACAGTGGAGAGCTCTATTCCTATACTTTTTATGACAGGGAGGATTCTATGATTTATCCTGCGGCAAATGTACAATACAGCGGGCCTTCCGGTATCGTATATCTCCATGATTACGCATTGAACAGTGCGCAGACTTTATTTTATGCATATCCCAGCGGAGAGATACGCACGCCTTATCTTGACACCAGAGACGGCTTCTGTAAGAGTGCCTGCACAGACTTGGTATGCTACAGCAGTGAATTAAGTTGTAGTGAAATTCTGCTGCGGATGCTGCCTGTCTATATCGCGGATACGCTTCAGAAAGACAGTCTGGACGAATTGGCTGGGGAGGGAATTTTCTCTATTAATAGTGAGAATAATGGGATCTGTTATAATGATGTGGATTTAAAGTTGACTTTCCTGCAGGGTGCTGAGGATGCGCAGTAATTTGCTGTTCAGGTTAACTTCCTGATAATCAGGAAGTTACCTCAAACTCATAATATAGATCTGACAAGGATTCCATTCATCCCAAAGTGTGGGAAACATTTCAAATTCCTTAAAACCAAGCGAAAGGTAGAACTTATTTGTCCTGTCGTACTCCTCATATTTTCCCATTTGAACTGTCTTTACCTGAATGAATGAATAACCTTTTTCAATCGCCGCTTCTTTGGCGTTATTAAATAATTCCCGTCCTATTCCGTTTCGATGATATTCGATCAACACCCCCATGACGTATAATTCGACAGTAGCATTCCCTGTTTCTTTCAAGTATAAGAAACCTACTGGTTTATCCTTATCATAAGCACAAAAGAATATTTTATCAGTACTTTCAGTAATGTAGCCCTCTCTTGCCTCGGGGATTCCGAACCAGTCTGAAAGAGCTTCAAGGATGAGCCGGGTTACATTTTGTTTTTCCAAATTATTTGTTAATTGTTTTATTTTCATTCTATTTGTCCTTTATTGGATGTGCATTTGATTATTCTGAGGTGATACACCTCATCCTATCATGCCAATCAACCTTTGGCAAGATGGCGCTGAAAGTGAAAAAATCCTGTGAAATGATGCAAAAATGATGCATATTTGATGCAAAAATGATGCATCCATGCGTTATCCTAAATATAAATAATTTCTATGGCAGCAAAGATAACATTTTTGAGATGGCTGAAAAAAGAGAGTTTTCAGTCTCTTTGACTAGAACGTCCGCTAAAGCGGATAGATGGGAGCAGGTATGAGAATAGACAGAGTGAAAAAATGCATGGGATTAGGTATCCTGCTGTTAATGACAGGATGCAGCGCGGGAGTCAGTACAGAACCAGAGTCAGGCACACAAGAAAAATTGCAGAAAGAAACACAAATAGAAGAAGAATCACAGTCAGGTCAGGAATGGCAGCAGGAGATGGAAAGTCCGGTACAGGTTGTGGAAGAGAAAAATGATCTGGCAGCCGGATTGGATAGTGAAGATGATGACTTTTTTGTGCAGTGTCTTCAAAATCTGAATCAGGGAAACAACATCACTTATGCGGACGGATATTATTATTTCAGAAGTCAGGCAGAAAATTATTCTTTATGCCGCACGAAAGGGGCAGGAATGCCTGTAGAGGTAGTTGCTGATCAGATCCCGGGATCTATCTATGTCAGGGAGAATCAGGTCTATTTTATTAATGTCAGTGACAGCAGGACACTTTACTGTGTAGGGACGGATGGAAGCGGACTTAAGAAGCTTTCTGATTTTCCTATGCAGGAACTGATCGTTTTGGAAGATAAGATTTATTTCCGTTCTGTCTATGATAGGGAAAATGATCCGTTTTATCAGTTGACAGAGGAACCGGTGGAGGATGACAGGTATCTTTATTCCATGAATTTGGATGGAACCGGCTGCGAATTGTTGATTCCCAAGGTATGCATGAAATTTATGACGGATGGGGAATGGCTTTATTATTTAGTTTACGAAGAGGAATATGTGCTTTATAAGAGCAGCATGGATGGGAAGGAAGAGGAGACAATATTACATACAGAAGACTGGATACGGGACATACTTCCCTATCAGGGAGATTTATATTGGGTGAATGGGGACCAGAAGCAGTTGATGCGCCTGAATACGCAGGGAGAGGAAAAGATTTTGGCGTCCGATGTATGGCGCTTTACGATAGCGCGTGGACAGGCATATGTAATAAATGATGAGGAAATACGCAAGGTAGATTTAATGACAGGAGAAGAGAGTCTTTTGGCAGAAAGGGAAAAAGCTATTGAGAATGGCAGTGAGAATAGGGAAGATACCTATCCTTGGTATGACGGGAGCGATAACAGAGGTATCTTTGTGGTAAACGGGCAGATATTTGCCAAATATTATGAATCTGAGGAAAAGGGTGTCCTTTGGCATGTCTTAGATGGAGAAACATTTGTTGTTTTTGAGGACATGGAACCTATGGCAGTGGAAGAGTTGGTATTGGATACCTCTCTTTTGCATGAAGCTAACTTTTATTATCCGGGAAGAACGGATGAGAATGCAATGCAATATCTGGACACAGATGGTGAGCTGCGCTATGAAGAATCTTTCGGAACAAGAGAAGACGGATCTACTTATGGGAATTTCAGAATTACGCTTCCTAAATTTAATTCAGAACTTGACTCTTATGAGCAGCTAAACAAACAAATGGAAGGGCTGATGGAGCTTGCTTTAGAAGATAAAGAGTCTTTTTTTCAGGAGATGGACGAGTTGGATGAGGATGAAGGTTTTACGTGGTACAGAGAGCATGATTACAGCCACTTATATGTTGGGGAGACTTATATTTCCATGCATTATTCCAGAGGAGGATATGATGGCGGCATGAGAGCTTGGGAAAATTCACTGCCTCTGATCTTTGACCGTGAAACAGGACTTATGCTGCAGATGGATTATCTCTTTACGGTGGAAAAGAGTATTTATATGAAGCGTCTGACAGGTGCGATTTATAAGTATTGTGAGATAACAGGCATGGATTGGTGGAACGATATATTCGATAATAATGTGCTGGTGAAAAATTTGGGGGATCTAAGATGTTACCTGACACCGGACGGGATTGTATTATGTTATGAAAGGTATGAAGTTCAGCCAGGTGCCAGCGGCAATCCTACATTTGAAATCCCTTATGAGTGGTTTGCGGATATTTTTAAGCAGTAGGTATCGGGGCTCGACAGAAGGGGCCTAAACTTTCCTTTAAGATAGTATCTGTTTAATAAGTAAGTACTTGTATTTTATCTGCTGCTTGTTACAATTATATATGTAAACAAGTTAGTTCAGTCCTATAGAAGAAGCGAGGTAATCATTATGAGAAAGAAACTCAACTTAACAGAAGGGATATTTCCTATGCCGGTTTTGATGGTGGCAACTTACAATGAAGATGGCAGTGTTAATGTTATGAATGCAGCATGGGGTACTATGCAGGAAAGAGGTAACGTTGCTCTCAATTTGACAGAGACACACAAAACAGTAAAAAATATCAAGGCTAATGGTGCGTTTACGGTAAGTATTGCTGATGCAGCTCATGTAGTTGAGGCAGACTATTTTGGTGTTGTATCAGGCAACAGTGTTTCAAATAAGTTTGAAAACAGCGGACTTACCGCAAGTAAGGCTGAAATGGTGAATGCGCCGGTTATCAACGAATTTCCACTCTGCTTAGAATGTGAGTTTATCGAATATCAGAGCGGAGAATACGGTTGCGGTGTTATCGGTAAAGTAGTAAATGTTACAGCAGATGAAAGCGTTATGGTTGATGGCAAAATTGATATGTCTTTAGTAAACGCTATTGCATTTGACCCATACACACATGGCTACTATAGGGTAACAGAAAGAGTAGGCGATGCATTCAAAGACGGTTTGCAGCTCAAAAAATAGGATGAAACCGAAAGGCGGTAGATAAGTATGCAGATTTCAAGCCGGTTTACATTGGCAGTTCACATTTTTGCTTGTATAGACACATTCGGAAGTAAATATAAAGTAACCAGTGATTTCCTTGCAGGAAGTACCAATGTGAACCCTGTCATTATCCGAAAAATTTTAGGTCAGCTAAAAGGAGCGGGGCTGATTGAGGTGGCACGAGGGACTGGTGGTACTACCGTTACAAAACCATTAGACGAAATAACCTTTTTAGATATATACAATGCTGTAGAATGTGTTGAAAATGGGGAATTATTTCATTTTCATGAAAACCCAAGTACAAATTGTCCTGTGGGAAGAAATATTCATCACATTTTAGATGATAAGCTGATTCAGGTACAGAGTGCATTGGAGAAAGAGCTTGCCTCTATTACATTGGCAGATATAAAACGGGATACAGAGAGATATTTGAGTGATGAGAGTATCTAGATTTGCTGATAATCAAGGCATTATGGGAGATCATCCCAGTGCCTTGATTTTTTTGAAAAATTTAAGATGTAACCATTGACATTACAACTAAACAGTGCTATAGTATGCTCATAAGATGTAATAATCAATATTACATCAATGAGATTAAAACAGGAGGATACTATCATGACACAGATTGAAAAGGCAAAGGAACTGATAAGCACATTTGCAACAGGTGATACCAAGAAGGCGGCTTCTCTTTTAGCAGAGGGATATATCCAACACAACCTTGCATATGGAACAGGGCGTGAAGCTTTCGTGGGAAGTGTAAATTATCTTGCATCTGCACCTGTAAAGACAACGGTAAATAATATCCGTGCCTATGAAGACGGGGATAAGGTATTTTTGCAGACGGTTTATAATTTTGCAGGAGCAGGGGAGCAGGTAGCATTTGACATTTTTCGCTTTGATAGTGAGGGCAAAATTGCAGAACATTGGGATAATTTGGCTGACAAGGCTAAAGAGAATCCGTCCGGACATACACAGATTGATAATGTGGCGCCGGTTGAGGATTTAGAAAAAACGGAAGAAAACCGTCAGCTTGTCAAAGATTTTCTGTTTGATGTTATGCAAGGGAACAATTCTGAAAAGACACCGGACTATTTTGACGGCGATACCTATATCCAACACAATACGGGAATTGCAGATGGTTTGTCTGGCTTAGGAGCGGCTCTTGCTGCGTTGGCGGAGCAGAATATTCAGATGATCTATACTACGGTTCACCAGGTGCTTGCCCAGGGAAATTATGTGTTGGCTGTCAGCGAGGGTACATTTGGCGGAGCACCTACCAGCTATTATGACTTATGGAGAGTAGAAAACGGAAAGATTGCCGAGCATTGGGATGTGATGGAGACAATTGCGGACAAAGAAAGTTGGCAGAATACAAATGGGAAATTCTAAAGGCATGCAGACAGCAGATTACTTAAAAATTTTGAAAGATGAGATCCATTCTACAGTCTTTGCCACCGTAGATGAGAACGGTTTGCCGGAAGCAAGAGTGATTGATATTATGCTTGTAGATTCTGACAGTCTGTATTTTATAACTGCAAAAGGAAAAAGATTTTACAAACAGCTTATGGAACAGGGATTTGCGGCCATCAGTGGTATGACAGGTGGAGATCATTCATTGGACAAAAAGGCTGTTTCGGTTCGTGGTAAAATACGCAATATAGGAAATAAAAAATTAGAAGAGGTTTTTACGGAGAATTCCTATATGAATGATATTTATCCCAATATGGAAAGCCGGAACGTACTGGAGGTTTTTCAGATGTATGAAGGTCAGGGAGAATACTTTGATCTATCCGTAAAGCCAATTTGCAGAGAAACCTTTTATCTGGGTGAAAACCATGGCACCCATACAGACACACATGGCTTTTATGTTACAGATAAATGCAATCAATGTGGAAAATGCTTTTCGGAATGTCCGCAGAGCTGCATTGATGTCACAGAGGGAAAAGTGTCAATCAATCAGGCACATTGTCTGCATTGTGGCAGGTGCTATGAGATTTGTCCGAAGAAAGCAATTTTGAAAAGAGGTGAAGAATCATGAAGCAGAGTCAAATAAAGAAAATAGATTGGTCCCGTTTTTTAAGCGGCATTCCGGCTAGAGACTATATCTTTCAAAATATTCCTTATGAAGAACAAATTAAGCGGGCCTCCACACGAATAAAAGAGGCTGATGTTATACTGATTGGTGCGGGAGCAGGGACTTCTACAGCCGCCGGACTTGCTTATGACGGAGAAAGGTTTACCGATAATTTCAGTGAGTTTATAGAAAAATATGGGTCTATGTATATGACGGATATGTATGCGGCAGGTTTTTATCCATTTCCCACAGAGGAGGCAAAATGGGGATACTGGTCAAAACACAGCATGATAAACCGTTTTCTTCCGCCTGCCATGCCTCTATACAACCAACTCTATGATATTGTAAAAGAAAAAGATTATTTTGTTTTGACAACGAATGTTGATCATCAGTTCCAGAAAGCAGGTTTTTTGGAGGAGCGCATCTTTGCAACACAGGGGAATTATGGTAATATCCAGTGTGAGAAAGGGTGTCATCAAAAAATTTACGATGCAGAAGATTTGTTCCGCCAGATGGATCAGGCAAGGCATGATTGTTTGATTCCTTCTGATATGGTGCCGAAATGTCCGGTCTGTGGCGGCAATATGGCAATGCATCTTCGCTGTGACCAGTATTTTGTGGAAGATGAAAACTGGCATGAGGCAGCCGGGCATTATTGCGATTTCCTGAAAAAGATGGAAAAGAAAAAGGGTGTATTGCTGGAGCTTGGCGTTGGATTTAACACACCGGGGATTATCCGTTTCCCATTTGAAAAAATGGTTCGGGAAAACGAAAATCTGTCTTTGATACGACTGAATATGAATGAAGCTGTTGTTCCGGAGAGCTTAGGGAGCAGGGCAATCGGTATTGGCGGCGATATGGCAAGGGTTATATCTGATTTGAATGATAAAAGCAGTATTTGAGGAAGGATTGATGTTTGGGATGAATGGAGCAGAAAAAGCAGATCTTTTTCTGAAAGAATTAAAAGCAGATTCAGCGGAATACAAAGGACTTGAAACCAGTGGGCTTAGCTTAGGGGAAAAGAAAAATGCAATCCGCTCTCTTATGAATATCCGTATGCCGGGAGAACTGTCCGGTGCATTAGAAGATTTGCAGAATGAGTATTTGCAGGAAGAGTTGATGGCAAAAGGTGTTGTGACCTTGGCGGATATCCCGACAATAAAGGAACAGCTTAACAGTAAGGCTCCCTATGCAGAAAAAATATCGCTTTGGCAGGGGGATATTACAAGACTGGAAGTCGGTGCCATTGTAAATGCGGCCAATTCACAGATGTTGGGCTGCTTTGTGCCCTGCCACAGGTGTATTGACAATGCTATCCATAGTGCGGCAGGAATGCAGCTTCGTGAAGAGTGTAACCGTATCATGAAACATAGACGGCTTAGATATGGCATAAACTATGAGGAACCTACAGGCACAGCTACATTGACTCAAAGCTACAATCTTCCCTGTGATCATGTGATCCATACAGTGGGACCGATTGTATATGGCCAGTTAACCGATGCGCTTTGCCAGGATTTGCGTAATTGCTATGAAAATATTCTAAAATGCTGTTTAGAACATGACATTAAATCTGTTGCATTCTGTTGTATTTCAACAGGAGAATTTCATTTTCCAAATGACAGGGCAGCGGAAATTGCCGTGAAAGCGGTAACCAGCTTCTTAGAAAAGCGTGGCGGCTGCATGGAACGGATTATTTTTAATGTATTTAAGGACAGCGACCGGAATATTTATGAGAGAATTTTGGGTTGACCGTTTTCTTACTCGCGCAAAAGTAATTATGATATATCAGCCCGTTTTTGTTTGTGAAATGGCCTTGTATGTTTTCTCTTTCCATTGACAAAAAAATATTAATGGGTATAATCAACTTGTATTCAATACTAATACAAGCAACAAGTTTTTTACAAAGCGAGGGTAAGTGTATGAGCAAAATACAGATTATGACGGATTCCGCCAGTGATATTTCATTTGAAGATGAGAAAAAATATTCTATTTCTGTGATACCGTTTCCCGTTACACTGGGAGACAAAACCTATATCAGCAGGGTCGATTTTGATAACGAACAATTTTATAACCTGATGGCGCAGCATAGTGAGATACCGAAAACTGCTCAGATTACGCCGTATCAGTTTCAGGAAATTTATTTGCGTGAGGCTGAGGCTGGAGTGACCAACCTGATTATGGTACTGATTAACTCCAAGGGATCTTCTACTTATGACAATTCCATACAGGCTATTGAGTTGTTTTATGAAGAACATCCGGAATACCGTGATGTCTTTCATATCCACAGCATTGACGGAATGGGCTATAATGCTCTTTATGGCAGTCCGGTGGTTCATGCGGCACAGATGCTGGAGCAGGGAGCTTCCGTGGAAGAAATATTGAAGTACTTGACGGAAATTCTCCCGAAGCGGCAGATATACTTCGGAATTTATGATTTGAAGTATGCGGCAAAATCAGGCCGTATTCCGACAGCAGCAGCGTTTGTAGGGACAAAGCTGAATCTTAAGCCAGTCATGAAAATATTTGACCGTTCCATTACAACTGCGGCAAAATGCAGGGGTGAGCGGAAGCTGGTAGAAAAAGTGGCAGAAATGAGCATTGCAGATATGGAACCCGGAACAGCCTATGAGCTTATCTACGGCAATGATACTGCTTGTCTGGAAGAACTGCGTGAGCTTATGGTACAAAAGCTTGGGTATGAGCCTTCCTCTGCTTATCAAATTGGTGCTGCTGTTGCGGCAAATTCCGGACCTAAAATTGCCGGGGTTGCATTTACCCGGAAAAAAGATGAATAGAGAAAGGAATATATTTAACATAGGCTTGCGGCTGCTGACATTGAGCAGCCGCAATTTTTTTGTTTGGTGAGTATTATACTAACTATACAGAAATGTTAAAAGGTGGTATGATATGTGTAGGAAAAAGGGATGATAACAGGATATTGACGAATCAGGAGATTATATAATTAGTAGAAGCTTATTGTATGTAAGGGAAATGAAAAGCTGTTTGATACAGTGCAAAAGCTGTGTTGATCGGCTTTTTGCATAACATGCATAGTTATTTCGATGTAAGGGGATCTCGATGAGAAAAATCATTAAAAATGTAATATTAACCCTATTGATTCTGACCTTAAGTATTTCCACCGCTTTTCTGGCGTATCTGCACTTTTTTGCATCAGATGACAGGGAGCTTGCGGGGGAGTGGACTGCAAATCTGGACATGACGCAGCAGGCTGCTGTCAAAGCTCTTAGCTGGCTGCAAGACATAGAAGCCGTCGATATCTCGCTGGAGGATATGGAGTCTTATATGCAGGATTTGAATATACAGGTCGATTTAACTTTGGAGCAGACTGACCGCTTCAAGGGAACTTTCCGTTGCAATGTTCTGCCGGAAAGCTATGATGCCTGCAATCAGGCGGCTTATGAGGCATTTGCTATGGCATTTCAGGAGCTTTTAGCGGAGCGGCTTCAAATGGCAGGTTATTCGGCGGGCACAGACCAGGAATCCATGGAGGCTCTTGTAACCGAAACTTTTGGGATGTCCACGGTTTCTTATTTGATGTCTTACGGTCCCGAGTTGCTCCCTTCTTTAGAAGATTTGCAGGAACAATATGACGGCAGCGGCATCTATGAAGCAACAGAAGATATTTTGACCAGGCAATTTGATATGGGCGGAGTTTTTACAACTAAGATAGAATATTATATCAGGAAGGATTCCGATCTGATTCTGTTCGATGAAATCGGTTCGGATTCCGCTA